>NZ_SOHO01000031.1:0-18126 GCF_004403225.1 Cryobacterium sp. Sr8
ACGCTGCACGGACCTCCGCACCGCCGATCGCGGAATTGCCGCCCGCCAGGGCCTGAACGCGGAACAGGCCTTCACCGCCGCCCGCCACGCCCGCGACCAGATCGACACCGCCGGGATCGCCGCCCGCGCCGACGCCCTGCGCGCCGCCCAATACCTCCGCGCCTGGCGCAAGCCCAACGGCATGGTCCACGGCGACTTCGACCTCAACCCCGAAAACGGCACCTTCCTTCTCGAAGTCCTCGCCCAGATCACCGGACCCCGCCGCGGCGGCCCCCGCTTCGTCGACAAAGAACGGAAGGCCCGAGCCCAGAAAATCATCGACGACCCCCGCAGCACCAACCAAATCCACGCCGAAACCCTCATCGAACTCATCCACATCGCCGTCAACGCCGACCCCGGCACCGTGTTCTCCGGCTCCCGGCNTCACCCTCGGCACCCAAACAGGGACCGGACCGGCCCAGGCCGAGGACGGGGGCACGTCCACCGGGAACAGGAACGGGACGAGCCAGACCGGGAACGGCAGCACGACCGACCACGGCGCACTCCACGACCACGGCGCGATCGAGGGCCACCCCGACCCGATCCCCCAAACCGACATCGACCGGCACCTCTGCGACGGATTCACCGCCATCGCCTTCGACGACGACCAGGTCGTCGACATCGGCCGGGAAAAACGCCTCTTCACCGAACGCCAAAAACTCGCCCTCGCCGTCCGCGACGGCGGCTGCCTCTGGCCCGGCTGCGACAAACCCCCCTCCTGGACAGAAGCGCATCACATCAACGAATGGCTCGCCAAGGTCGGCCTCACCAACATCGCCGACGGCATCCTGCTCTGCAGACCAGACCATCTCCGCCTCCATAACGAAGGCTGGACGGTCACACGAGAGGCAACCGGAACCTACTGGCTCGTCCCCCCACCCGGGAAAGATCCCGACCAAACCCCGATCCGCCTCGCCAGCAAAGCCGCCCTGCACCTCGGCTCCCCCGTCACCATCCCCGCCATCGAGGCCCTGCCCTCCACCGAGACCTACCCGGCAGCAGGGCACGACACGACGAAGCCCGAACGGACCTAGGCTGCACGACTCGGCGGCCGACCGAACCGTCGACGCCGATGCGTTATCCCTCGCGGATGTCGCCGCCGGGCGTGACCATCAGGATCCGGTGTTCCGTCGCCTCGACGACGATCGTCGCGATGACCGGCCGGTCGGCGGGCAGCACCCGGGCGGTGAGGCGACCCGAGGAAAGCACGCTCAGCTCCCCCGCGACGGCAGCAGCCACGGCGGCCAGCTCGGCGGGCGGCGCGTCGCCGCTGTCGTCGAGCAGGGTCACCTTGACGCCGCGGATCCGTGCCGCCCGGGCCGCCCGGGTCACGGGGCCGAGGAACAAGGCGCGTCCGCGCATGGCGTCGCGCAGGGTCGCTTCGACGAGCAGGCATTCGGCCCGCATCTCGTCGTCGAGTTCGTGCGAGCGGGCAAGAAGGTCCAGGGTGGGGCGCGCGAGCCCGTTCACCCGGGCGAGGTGCGCCTCGCGTTCCTCGATCGCCGCCACGGCGGTCGCGTCGACCACCGCGCGCTCGGTGCGCTCACGATGCAGCACCGTCAGCGCTTCGGTGGACCGCCTGAGCCCCAGGGCGAAAAGCGTTGCGGCCAGCAGCGTGGCCGCGTGTCGAAGCACGAGCCCCACGCCGTCGGCGGCCGTGAGCCCGTACGACATCGCCCACACGATCACAATCCCCACGAGCACCAGGTATCCGAGCCACGACGCCCCCAGACGGCCGCGCACGGAGAACACCACGAGCACGAACGTGACGGCGCCCAGGTGCCAGTGCGCGAAGGGCCCCGGCGCCAACGGCGAAACGTGCATCGAGGTCACGATGACCGCTACCGCGGACAGCGCGAAGATGCTGAATGTGCGAGGCAACGGCACGCGGTTGGGCCGAGACAAACCGAGCCACACGGCAGCCACGGAGACCGACACGAAGCTGATTGCGGTGAGCAGGAGGTTGGACCCGGGATCGCGTGCGGCAAAGGCGAGGAGGGCGTGCACCGCGACGAAGAGCCCGGTGATGAAGAGGGCCAGCCGCCGAGGCAGCCGTGCCATCGGCTCGAGCAGGGCGCCAATCACCGCCATGTGGGCCGCGGGATCCACCGGGGTTACGGGGGATACGGGGGTCACGGGGGTTACGGGGGTCACGGGGGTCACGGGGTCCACGACACCACCACCTCGGTTCCGGCACCCGGCCAGGACCGCACGGCAGCGGACCCTCCGGCGACGCGTGCCATCCGTCCGAGGATGCTCTCGGTGATGCCCAGCCGCTCCGGCGGCACGGCGCTGAGGTCGAAGCCCACCCCGTCGTCGAGCACCTCGACCCGGAGGCCGCCGGACCGGGCCTGCACGATCACCGTGCGCACGACGGAACCGTCGTGCCCGGACCCGGCCGCGGCCTCCGAATTGCGCAGGGCCTCGCCGACGGCACCGAGCACCGCGGAGGCGACGACGGCGGGCACCCGGAGGTCGGCGTCGAGATTCGACCGGATGGTGGCATCCGGGGCCAGCTCGGTAACCAGCCGTTCGAGGCGGCGCTCGAGTTCGACGCCCGATACCGGCCGGTCGGGAATCGGGGCCCGCAGCGCGTCGAGTCGGATCAGGGTGTCGGCGGCGTGTCTCGAGAGCACCCGGGGCGGCACCCGGCCGTGCCCGGCCATCAGCAGCGTCGAGATGACGCCGTCGTGCACGAGCGCGTCGATGGTGAGCCGCTCCCGCGTGCGGGCGACGCGGGCGGCCGCCTCCGCGACATCCGCGTTGGCGATGGCCTCGGCCGCATCGACGCTGGCTGCCCTCCGCCGCGACACGGTGAACAGGCCGACGAACACCGTCAGCGCCAGGACCGCATACAGGCCGTCCTGCACTCCGACGAGAACGGGATTCGGATCGGCCGACGTGACCGCCCGCAGCAACCCACTGGCCAGGCAGACGCCCACCATGTGGATCCACGCCACCCGGTCGGCCGCGATGACCGCCACCGCCATCGTCGGACCCGCCGTGTATGAGATCACCCAGGGGATGTCGGCACCCGCCGGGAGGGACTCGGCCCGGAACAGCAACCAGAACCCGATGATGGCGAAGAAGACGACGCTCTGGCCGATCGCGATGCCGCGCAGCAACCGCAGGGGCGCCCAGAACGAGGAAATACCGACCAGGATCGGAACCCCGAAGAAGACCAGCCAGGCCGCGATCGCCAGCGCCGGCGCCGGGCTCCACCGCTGGGTGAGGAACGAGTCCACCGACAGAGCCCCGAAGGCGAGCGCGGTGACGCCCAGGCCGGCGAAGAGCGTGCGGGCCAAGCGTTCCGACGCGGGCCGGATGCGGGCCCGGGTTACCGGCGGCGCGGGACGCGGGGTACGCGCGAGGCGCGCGGCCACGGCGGGCGCGGCATCCGGGCTGTCCGGCGACGCGGGTCGCGTGGCTTCCGTCTGTACTGTCACGATGCTGCGGTCACGACTGCCCGGGGAGCGGCAGGATGCCGTCTTCCAGGGCACGAATGTAGAGGTCGATCTTCGTGTTGGCGGGCCGACCGACCCGCTCGTACTTCGAACGCACCCGACGGATGTAGTCGATGACGGTCAGCTCGGACAGGCCCGTGTGCGAGGCCACGAGCGGCGCCTTCGCCCCGGCGGCGTAGAGCGAGAGCACCTCGCGTTCGCGCGGGCTCAGCCCCGCATCGGACAGGTCGGGGTCACCGTCGAGGGCCGCGGCCCACTCCGTCGACGCAATCGGCTCCCCCGCCGCGGCGCGGGTGACCGCGTCGAGCAACACGCCGACCGACTCCGACTTGAGCACCACGCCGAGCACGCCGCTGCGGGCGGCGAAGCGCATCAGCTGGGCGTCGTCGCCGCCGGTGAACGCGAGCACCTGCGCGCCCGCCGCACGCAACCGGTCGACATTGCCGGTCACGGTGGAGCCGTCGGACAGGCGCAGGTCGAGGATGACCAGGTCGATGGGCTCGGCGGCGGCCTCCGATGCCAGGAGATCGGCCACGGTCGTGACGGTCGCCACGACCAGGATCTCGGGGAGGGTCGCGAACAAGTTGGCGAATCCGTGGGCGACGATTTCGTGATCGTCGATGAGGGCAACGCGGTATTGCGACATCCGATGTTCCCCCTTGTCTGCAGACTACTACCAGGTCGTGCCCCCACAAGTGACGGCTTTTGCTCTTTTATTGGGCTCTCTAGGCTGAAGGCGGGGAAACCCTGGGGGGGCCGGGGCGCTCGCATCACTCCACCGCTCTTAGGCGGAGGCTCGGCGGTGAGCGCCTCTTCCCATTTAACCGGTTCGCCCTCTTTTTGACCGGATGGCCGGCGCCGGGTTCCGGGTTCCGGGCAGGGTTTAGCGCAGGGTTTCGCGGCGGCGGTTGTTCAGCACGCCGCCGCTCTCTTCGAGGTAGCAGGAGCCGCAGAGCGACTCGTACGTCACCTCGGCCCCGTCGATGGCAACCTGGTCGCCGCTGAACACGAACTCCCCGTCGATCCGGCGGCCGTTGAAGACGGCCTTGCGCCCGCACCGGCAGATGGTCTTCAGCTCTTCCAGGCTGTGCGCGACCTCGAGCAGGCGCCGGCTGCCGGGGAACGCGACGGTCTGGAAGTCGGTGCGGATGCCGTAGGCCAGCACGGGCACGTTCTCGAGGATTGCGATCCGGAGCAGGTCGTCGACCTGCGTTTCGGTGAGGAACTGCGCCTCGTCCACGAGCAGCGAGCTCACGTCGAGGCCCGACTCGGCCAGGGTCTGCGCGCGGTGTTGCTGAAACAGGGCGAAGGCATCCGCGTCGGGGGTGAGCAGAAAGTCCACCCGCCGGGCGACGCCGAGGCGCGACAGGATGCCCATGTCGCCCTTCGTGTCGATCGACGGCTTGGCCAGCAGCACGCGGTGGCCGCGCTCCTCGTAGTTGTAAGCGGCCTGCAGCATCGAGGTGCTCTTGCCGCTGTTCATGGCGCCGTAGCGGAAGTAAAGTTTGGCCATTACTGCGGTTGTCCGATCTCGGCGACGTCCGGGTCGGTGTTGACCCGCTCATCATCGAAGGTAATGGTCACGAGCGGATGGCGCACCTTGACCCGCACCCGCACGAACACCGCCCGCAGCACACCGAGGTAGGGCCGAAGCGCTTTGCGCAGCCGGCGGGTCGGCAGGTCGACGCCGGCCTGCACTGTCACGGTGTCCACGTGCGGGGCCCGGGGACGCGGGTTGTGGAGCTCCTTGTAGCGGGCCGGGATCGCCCGGTAGGGCAGGCGGCCGAGGCCCCGCCGCTCGGATCCGGTGACCTGCACGACCAGGCTGCCGGGGTCGAAGCCGCGCAGCTCGCAGAGGGCGCCGATCAGGGCGGCGGTCGCGGCGCGCTGGTCGGGCCCGAACGCGGTCGCGCGGCGGTCGGCGTCGGAGACCACGAGCAGGGGGGCCAGGCCGCGCTCGGTGAGGGTGGCGCGCTCGCGCTCGACGACGCCGTCGAGCCACGTGCTGTCGACCTGTTCGACGAGGGCGCGGCGCACGTCGGCGGCGAACACCCCGGCCCGCTCGATGTCCCGCGGGCTGATCGCCCCGCGCTCCAGGACGGCGGTGAGGAGGGGGATGACGCCGGCGCGGAGGGCCGCGATCTGCTCGTCGACGACGGACTGGGCCACCTGGCCGCGGGTCTCCGCCGCGCGCACGACGTCCGCGCGGCGGGCATCCGTCTGCCAGGCCAGGATCGAGCGCACGATGCGGCGCGAATAGGCGGCGCCGGCGGCGGCCGGGGCGAGCACCATGGTCATCGCCACGACCGCGTACACGCCGGGCGGCACGATGATGCTCAGATACTGGGCCTGCGCCAGCGCGAGCGCGCCGACGACGACGCTCGCGGCGGCGCCGGACAGGGCGATCTGGCGCCACGGCCGGTACGGGGCGAGGGCGAGCAGGAGCAGCCCGATCCCGAGCTGGCCGAAGTCGTCCTGGAGCCGGGAATTGTGCCCCCATTTGCTGGCCTGCTCGAAAACGGATGCGGAGAGGGCCAGGCCGAGGACGAGCAGGTGCATGCCGGGTTCGAACGGCGCCCGCGCCGGCATGGCGCCGACCACGAGCGCGGCTCCGGCCCCGACCATCGCGAGCAGGGCGAGCGCGGCCAGGGGCTGGCTCTGGATCTGGTCGGCCTGCAGGATCGTGGCGATGATGGCGTTGCCGACCGAGATCGCGGCCATGATCGGGGCGAGCGGCCACGCGGCGAGGGCACCGAGCGGGTCGAGCCGCTGCTGGGTGTCCTTGGACGGGTCGCGGTTCGCGCGCTCCGCCGGGCTCGGAATCAGGTTCACGGGGCGACCTGCTCGTCGGGCGCGGCGGCGGGGGCAGGCGCGGGCACGGTGAGCAGCACCGACGTGCCGGCGCCGGGCCGGGAGAACACCGCGACGGATCCGCCGAGCTGTTCGATCCGGTGACGAACGGCCTGCCGCAGGCCGAGCCGGTCGGGGCCGCTCTCCGACTCCGTGAAGCCGCGGCCGGCATCCTGCACCATCACCGAGACGCTGTCGTCGTCGGCGTCGATGATCACCTCGGCTGCCACGATGCCGGCGTGCTGGATCACGTTGACGAGGCACTGCCGCACGGCCAGGCCGAGCTCCCGGTCGGCGGCGGGGTCGAGGCGGGCGAGCGCGACGCGGTCCCCCGTGACCGCGATCACGAGCCCGCGGTCGCGGCACCGGTCGATCGCCCGGTAGACCTCACTTGCCAGCCAGGCGTCGTCGCCGGTCGGCCGATCGGTGGACTGCGCGTCGACATCCTCCAGCCAGGTGGAATCGTTCAGGGTGCGCAGGGTGTCACGGATGCCGGCGCGCATGCCCGAGCGGAGCGTGCCGGGCTGCGCCCGGGACAGCGCGTCGAGCTGCTCCACGGTGGTGTCGTGCATGCGGGCGATCGCCCGGTGGGAGAAGTCGTTGCGGAGCAGGCGGGCCTGGTCGTCGCGCACGGCCCGGTGGATCGCCGGCTGGGCGGTGCGGCCGGCGCGGAAGGCGAAGCCGTCGAGCAGCATGACGCCGACGAGCACGAGGTAGGTGGACACGGTGAATACGTCGGGCCGGTACGGCACCTGGGTGTGCACCACGGCCAGCAGCACCGCGGCTTCGGCGAGCAGAAAACCCAGTGTGCTCCAGATCACCCCGACGAACGCGCTCGAGCCGGCGCCGCCGACCATGATCATCGCCATCTTCGGCAGCGAGACCAGGAACATGTTCGAGGACGGGAAGACGCCGGGCATGTCGAGCAGGGTGACCGAGTAGAGGTAGACGCCGCCGGTGCCGAGCAGCAGGTAGGCGATGGTGATCGGCACGGTGCGGCGCCGGGCGAGCAGCACCAGCACGCCGCCCATTGCGAGCACGGCGAGCACCGTGAGCCAGAGCCGGGGGGTCTCGTTCGCGAAGCTGAGCATGACGACCGACACGAGAGCGCCGGCGAGACAGACGAGGCCGAACCAGTGCGAGGCCCGCGCGAGGGCACGACTGAGCGTCGACTGCACCAGGTGGCCGGGTAAGCCTAGCGACATTGATTCTCCCTCAGCTGAAGTATCCCAGATTCAGGGGCCGCTTCGGCTCGGGTTTGGCTCGGGTTCGGCGCCGGCCGCGGTTCATAACTCCGCCAGATCGGCGGCGGTCGCCGCAACGACCGCGTGATTCCGCGGGCTCAGGACGCGCTTCCGAGTTTCTGGCGGAGTTATGCGCAGTCGCTCGCCCGGAGGACTACGCCGTGAGGTGCAGGGCGGCGGCGGTCTCGGCGAGGGAGGCCGCTGCTGCCGCCGGGTCATCCGAGAGCTTCGTGCCGTAGCTGGGGATCATCTGGCGCAGCCGCGGTTCCCAGCCGTCGATCTGGTCGGGGAAGCAGCGCTTCAGCAGGTCGACCATGATCGGCGCGGCCGTGGATGCCCCGGGCGAGGCTCCGAGCAGACCGGCGATGCTGCCGTCGGCGGAGGTGATGACCTCGGTGCCGAACTGGAGCACGCCACCCTTGGCGGCATCCTTCTTCATCACCTGCACGCGCTGGCCGGCGGTGATGAGCTCCCAGTCCTCCATCTTGGCGGTGGGCATGAACTCCCGCAGCGCGGCGAGCTTCTTCTTGCGCGAGGCGAGCACCTCGCCGACGAGGTAGCTGACGAGGCTGAAGTTGTGCCAGCCGACGGCGAGCATCGGCACGAGGTTGTGCAGGCGGATGGAGAAGGGGAGGTCGAGCCAGCTGCTCGTCTTGAGGAACTTGGGCGTGAAGCCGGCGTACGGGCCGAACATCAGCGAGGACTCCCCGTCGACGACGCGGGTGTCGAGGTGCGGCACCGACATGGGCGGGGCGCCGACGGCGGCCTTGCCGTAGACCTTCGCCTTGTGCTGGGCGACGACCTTCGGGTTGGTGGTGCGCAGGAACTGCCCGCTGATCGGGAAGCCGCCGAAGCCCCTGGCCTCGGGGATGCCGCTGTTCTGCAGCAGGGCCAGGGCCCCGCCGCCGGCGCCGACGAAGACGAAACGGGCGTTGACGCTGCTCTTGTTGCGGCCGACCAGGCGCAGCAGGTTGAGCCGCCACGTGCCATCCGGGAGCTTCTTCAGCCCGGTGACCTGGCGGTTCACGTGGATGCCGACGCCCTGCCTGGCCAGGTCGTCGAACATGAAGCGGGTCACGGCGCCGAAGTCGACGTCGGTGCCCGACTCGATGCGGGTGGCGGCGATCTTCTGGCCGGCCGGGCGCTTCTTCGTGAGCAGCGGGGTCCAGGTGCCGATGGTCTCGCGGTCTTCGCTGTACTCCATGCCGGCGAACAGGGGCTCGCCCTGCAGCACGGCGAAGCGCTTGCGCAGGTAGGCGACGCTGGCCTTGCCGTGCACGAACGTCATGTGCGGGGTGGAGTTGATGAACTTCTCCGGCGAGGGCAGCGCGCCCGTTTTCACGAGGTGCGCCCACAGTTGCCGGCTGATCTGGAACTGCTCGTTGATGGCCACGGCCTTGTCGGCGGTGACCGTTCCGTCGGGCGCCTCGGGCATGTAATTCAGCTCGCAGAGGGCCGCGTGGCCGGTGCCCGCGTTGTTCCACGGGTTGGAACTTTCCTCGGCCACTTCGCCGAGGCGCTCGTAAACCTGGATGTTCCAGTCGGGCTGCAGCTGCTTGATGAGGGTTCCGAGGGTGGCACTCATGATGCCGCCACCAATGAGGACGACGTCGATGGGGGCCTGTGCATTCACCCGTCCACTCTATCGGCGGTGACAGGATGCCCTGTGCACGGTGACGACGGACCGCGGGGTCTGGGCCGGGTTAGACCGGCGCGGGAACCGCCAGAACGTCGCTGTCGCCAGCCTGGGCGGCGGCATGCGCGGCGGCGGCATCCGGGGCGGCGTCGACCAGCGGCGGCAGGCGGCGGGGCAGGACCGCCCTGGCGCCGAACTCCTCGAGCCGGGCCACCGTGTTCTCGAAGCTCTGCGGGGTGCCGTAGTGGAATCCCTGGGCGCTGCGGATGCCGAGGGCGCCGAGGTGGTCGGCCATCGCCTGGTTCTCCACGCCCTCGACAATCATCGAGTACTCGAGATTGTCGCCGAAACCCTGCAGCGCGGTGAGCACCTCGCGCTGGCGCACGTCGTCGAGGTCGTCGACGAGGCTGCGGTCGATTTTGAGGATGTCCATCGGCATCCGCACGAGGGCGTCGACCGAGGAGTCCTGGGAGCCGTAGTCGTCGAGCGCGATCATCAGGCCGAGGTCGCGCAGACGGTCGGCCTGGGCACGGATGGCCGGGGTGACGCGGGCCATCGACCGCTCGTTGAGCTCGAGGCAGAGCGAGATGCGGGGGTAGCGCTCGGCCAGTTCCTCGACGAAATCGCCGACCCGTTTGGGCACGATCTGGCCGGCCTCGACGTTGATGGTCATGCAGACGATCCGGGGTTCGATCAGGCGGAAATCGTTGGCGGCGGCCATGGCCTTGACCGCGACCTGCTGGGTCAGCTTGTCGAGACGGCCGAGGCCCTTGGCCTTCTCGACCAGCGACGACGGCGAGAGCGGGCCGAGCTCGGGGTGCGTGTAGCGCACGAGCGCTTCGAACGCCCAGATCTGCCCGGTGACGAGGCTGACGATCGGCTGGTACGCGATCTGGAGCAGGTCCTCGTCGATGGCGCGGGCGACGATGTCATTCATCTCCGAGGAACGATGGCCGGAGATGTTGATGCTGCTCTCCTTTGACGGCCCGCCGCGTCGCCGGGACTTCTTGATCGCGAGCATGCTGCGGTCGGCGTCTTTGAGCAGCTCAGTGATGTCTGTCTCGCGGTGCGCGGAGTAGGCCAGGCCGATGCTGACCACGGGGAGAACCGTCACTGTGTCCACGGTCATCGGTTCGCCGGTGGCCGACATGATCCGTTCGGCGATGATGTTCGCCTCGCCCAGCGACTTGAGGTGCGTGAGGATGACCACGAACTCGTCGCCGCCGACGCGGGCGACGACGTCGTGCGGGCGCACCACCTCGCTCAGCCGGTGACCGATTTCCCGCAGGATGCTGTCGCCCACCGCGTGTCCGTACCGGTCGTTCATCCGTTTGAAGTCGTCCAGGTCGATGAAGAGCACCGCGATCGCCTCGGAGTAGTCGCGGTTGTCGTTGATGTTGGCCAGCGCGACCTGGAACGAGCCGTAGTTGGGCAGCCCGGTGAGCGGGTCGGTGTTCGCTCGCACGGTCAGGCCGCCGATATTGTGGCGCGTCTCGTCCACCGCTTCCGCGGTGTACGCGAGGGTCTCGATGGCGCTCCGGTCGTCCGCGCTGAACGCCCCGTCCATGGGGTCGCGCACGGCGACGACGAACTGGCTGAGGCCGGCGACCAGGGAGACGCGAACCCCGAGCTCCCCCGGCTGGGGCGGTTGCGTGCGCACGCTGACCGATTCGACCCCGATCGTGTCTTCGACCGCGCGGCACAGGATCTCGGCGATGTCGTCGGCATCCGCGTCCGAGGTCCCGCCGGAACCGGGAAGCCGCGAGGCGGCCGCAGCAGCGCGGTTGCCCTCGATGAGCCTGGTGCCGCCCGCGATCAGCCCGCGGAGCAGCCGGCGCATGGCCGTGCGGCTGTTGGCTGCCTTGACGCCGACCGCCGTGACCGCGAGGCCGAGCAGCACGACGATGATGGCCTCGGTGGCCGAGTCGATGATCGGCACGTGATTGTCGCTCCAGAACGCCAGGCCGGAGGCCAGCGCCCCGCACCCGACGACGGCGACGATGAAACGCCCGGGAGCCAGCGCCCGCAGGCCGCCGAGGTCGACCTGTGGCCTGGTGAAGCGCCGGCGCAGGGATTCGACGATGACGATGAACACGACGTAGGCGCCTGACCCGATCGCCACGGCCAGCAGCTCGGGAAGCCCCGCCCAGAGCATCCCGGCGGAGACCAGGACGGCGGCAATACAGCCGGCGCCGACGAGCCCGGCGCTGTACAACGCGACCGAAACCCGACGAGACTCCACGAGAAGGGCGAGGGCGACGCCGAGCACGACGAGTCCCATGCCGCCGCCTGCCGGGGGGATGGCCGGGGCCAGGGCGGGCAGGGCGAGGATCGGCAGGCTGACCACCGGCGTGCGGTGCGGGACGGTGCCCACCCTGACCCAGGTGAGCTCGAGCGCCGCGGCGCAGAGCACCCCGAGCAGGCCGATGACCCAGAACTCGGCCGGGCCGATGACGAGCAGCGTGATCGAGCGCACGACCAGCACGACGGCCAGCGACGCGAACACGGCGAACGCAATGAGCTTCACGCCCGATGGTGCCCGTTTCTCTCCCACGATCAGACACTACTGGAGACATCCGCCCCCGCCGGGCGCGCACGCACTTTCGCCCCCGTGTCGAGGCCCCGTGTCGTGCGGGCCGCCGGGTTCAGCCGCTAGGGAAGCGCGGGCGACCCCGGGTAGGCGAGCACCCGCCCGCGCACACGAACGGACACCCGTGCGCCGGCCGGCTGCAGGTCGGCCGCGGTCACGCGCGACCGGATGCGCAGGCCACCGTCCAGAAGCAGGTCGAGCATGGCGTCGTGGCCGGTGTAGCTCACGCCCGTGACGGTGGCGGTGCGGCCGGGTTCGTCGGTCGCCGGGGCGATCTCGACCTCCTCCGGCCGCACGAGCACGGTCACGTCGGCGCCGCCCTGCGCGCCCGCGTCGGCGGGCTGGTCGGCGGGCTGGTCGGCGGGCTGGTGGCCGGGCTGGTGGGCGGACTGCTGCGGCCCCGGCACCCACTCCGCCGGGAGCCGGCCGAGCGCGCAGTGCACGGTGCCGGTGCGAGGCGGCCGGGCGGTGCCGCCGGTGCCCTCCGGAGCGTCGGGGGTCCAGACGCCGGGCAGGAACACGGCCTCGCCCACGAAGCTGGCCACCCACGGGGTCGCCGGCCGCCGGTAGACCTCGTCGGGCCGGCCGAATTGAAGGATCTCCCCGAGGCGCATGACCGCCACGTAGTCGGCGACGGAGAGCGCCTCGGCCTGGTCGTGGGTGACGAGGATGCCGGTCATGCCCTCGACGCGCAGCAGGGCCCGCACCTCGTCGCGAAGGTCGCCGCGCAGAAGCGGGTCGAGCGCCCCGAACGGCTCGTCCAGCAGCACGACGTCGGGCACGCCGGCGAGTGCCCGGGCCAGCGCCACCCGCTGGGCCTGGCCGCCGGAGAGCTGCGCCGGCAGACGGTCGGCCAGTGCGCCGAGGTCGACGAGCGCGAGCAGGTGCCGCACCCGTTCGCTGCGGGCTTGCTTCCGCGCCGCTCCGCGCACCCCGCCGATCGCGGCCTTCTTGCCCGTTCCGAGTCCGAAGGCGACGTTCTCGGCGACGGTGAGGTGCGGGAACAGGGCGGCGTCCTGCGGCACCCAGCCGATGCGCCGCTTTTCCGGGGCGAGGTGGATGCCGTGGGTGGCGACCATCCTCCGGCCGAGCCGGATCTCGCCGGAGCGGGCGCGCACGAGGCCCGCGATCGTGCGCAGCAGCGTGGTCTTGCCGCATCCGCTCGGGCCGACGATCGCGACCAGGGACCCCTCGGGCACGTCGAGCGAGACGCCGCGCAGCACCGGCTCGGCGTCGTAGCCGACGACGACACTCGTGAGGGAGAGGATGGTCATGCCGGTGTTCCGTCCGTTCGGGCCCGGCCTGCCCCGGAGAGCAGGAAGGCGGGCACCGCGGCGACGAGGATCAGCGCGGCGGCGTAGGGGGCTGCGGCGCCGTAGGCGGAGACATCCGTTCTCGCCCACAGCTCGACGGCGAGCGTGTCGGTGCCGGTGGGGCGCAGCAGCAGGGTGGCCGGCAGCTCCTTCATGGCCGTGACCATGACGAGCAGCGCCGCGGCGCCGATGCCGGGGCGGGCCAGCCGCGCGGTGACGAGCCACCAGGTCTGCAGCCGGCCGTAGCCGAGCGTGCGGGCGACGTCCTCGAGCGAGGCGGGCACCTGGCCGATGGAGGTGCGGATGGCGCCGATCGCTTTGGGCATGAACAACACCCCGTAGGCGAAGGCGAGCACCGCGGCGGTCTGGTAGAGCGCGGGCACCACGGAGAGCGAGAAGAACACGAGCGAGAGGCCCACGACGATGCCGGGCAGGCCGAGCGCGAGGTAGCCGGCGGATTCGATCGAGCGAACCAGGCGGCCGCGGTAGCGGGCGGCGAGCGCGCCGATCGGCAGCGCGAGCGCCACCGCGATGACCGCGCCGCCGGCGGACAGCGCGAGGGTGTTGAGGAGGGCCTGGCCAAGGTTGGCGAGGTCGAGCGCCCGGAGCGTCTCGGCCTCGAACAGCCGCACGAACAGCTCGGCGACGGGCACCCCGACGGCGAGCACGGGCACGGCGACCAGCAGCAGCAGGGCCGGGGCGCTCCAGCGGCCGAGGCTCACGATGCGCCGGGTGGCCACCCCGGACACCGCCCCGAACTGCCGCTGCGCACGGCCGCGGGCCGTCTGCTCCCCCAGCACGACGAGCAGGGCCAGCAGCACGAGCAGCGTCGCGAGGATGGCCGCGTAGTTGCGGTTGAAGCTGGCGCCATAGGCCTGCTGGATCGCGGTGGTCAGCACCGGGAAACGGAACAGCGCGACGCCGCCGAAGTCGGCGAGCACGTACAGGCAGACCAGCAGGGCGCCTGCCAGGGTGGCCGGACGCACCTGCGGCCAGGTACCGAGCCAGAACGCCCGCCACGGTCCGCGGCCGAGCGTGCGGGCGACGTCGTCGAGTCCGCTGGTGCCCGCCCGGAGCGCCGCCGTCACCGGCAGGGAGACATACGGCACCGACACCAGGGTGAGCACGAACCACGACGGCCAGAACCCCTGCAGGGTGGGCGCCGCTGCAAGCCAGCCGTACGCCGCAAGGTAGGAGGGCACGGCCAGCGGCAGCGCCGCGAGCACCACCCACAGGCTCCGCCACCGCAGCCGGGCGCGGGCCAGGAGGAACGCCGTGGGCACGCCGAGCAGCACGGTCGAGGCGGTGACCGCCGCCGCGAGGGTGACCGTGTTAAGCAGCAGCCGCGGCACCCGAGGGCGCCCGAGCACCCGGACCACGTCGTCGATGCCGCTGCCGCCGACCCGCACGAGCAGGTAGATCAGCGGGATCGACGCCAGCAGGCAGGCGAGCACCGCGAGCAGCAGCAGAGGCCGGGGCGGGCGCCTGCTGCTGCTCGTGCTGTTCGGTTCGGGCACGGATGTCGGTGGCTCGTTCAGCCCTGACATCACGGGCCCCGATGACGCTGGTGGGACATCCGTCTCCTGGTCGACGCTTCGTGGGGTGGCGGTACGCCCGTTCCCCTACAAGAGACCGTACTGCGCGAGGAGCTCCTGCGTCTTTTCGAGCGAGTCGAGGTCGGCCAGGTCGAAGCCCGTGTTTGCGAGGCTTTCGAGCGTGGGCAGGCCCTTCGGCGCGTCGATGCCGGGCAGCAGCGGGTACTCGAAGGTCTTGTCGACGAAGTACTGCTGCCCCTTCTCCGACACGAGGTACTCGATGAAGGCGAGCGCGTCCGGGTCGCCGGCGGCTTGCTTGAGGATGGCCGCGCCGGACACATTGACGATGCCGCCCGGGTCACCCGCCAGGAACTTGAGCTGCGCGCGCATGTTGTCGGCGCCCACCTCGGCGGCCTTCTCGTACCAGTAGTAGTGGTTGATCAGGGCGAGCTCGAGCTGGCCTGCGTCGACGAGGTCGAGCGTGGCGCCGTTCTTCTCGGTAAGCACGGGGGCGTTCTCGCTGATGCCCTTCACCCAGGATTCGGCGGCCTTCTCGCCCTCGAGCACGCGGTACGCGGTGACGAAGGACTGGAAACTGGCGTTGCCGGGCGGGAAGCCGACCTTGCCCTTCCAGCCGGCGTCGGTGAGCTCGTCGACGGTGTCCGGCACCTCGTCCTCGGTGAACTTCTTGCCGTCGTAGGCGATCACCCGGGCGCGCCCGGTGACGCCGATCCAGCTGGCGTCGGTGGAGGTGTAGTCGGCGGGGATGCTGTCGGCCAGGTCTGCGGGGATCTTCGCGACGAGGTCGTTGTTGGCGAGCGAGCCGAGCGCGCCGGCATCCTGGGAGAGGAAGACCTGGGCGGGCGTCTTGTCGCCCTCCTCGAGCAGGAGCGCGTTCAGCTCGGCGCTCGGTCCGTAGCGGGCCTCGACCTCGATGCCGGTGTCCTCGGTGAACTGCTCGATCAGCGGGGCGATGAGCGCCTCGTCGCGGCCGGCGTAGAGCGTGAGCTTGCCGTCGCTCTCGATGGCTTCGGTGGATGCCTTCGGGTCGGTGCCGGCTGGGCTGCAGCCGGTCAGCGCGAGCGCGGCAACGACGAGGCCGGCGCCGTAGACGAGCCTCCGGCGGGATGCGGCGGGGCGGAGGCGCGGGCGTGCGCGGGCGGAAAGGAGTGGTGCGTGCATAAGAGTGTTTTCTCCGTGCTCGATGGACAGCGTGCTCAGTGGATAGCGTGCTCAATGGACAGAACGACCGCACGTCATCGGGCAGTTAGGTAAGCCTAACCTATGCTTGAGGCGGCGGGCAATCCGCGCTGCGCGGCGGGGGCATCCGCTCTGTGCGGCGGGGGCTTCCGCTCTGCGCGACGGGGGCTCAGCCGGCGTAGATGCGCGAGCTGCCCGCCTCGAACTCGTCGAGGTCGCCGGTCTCGCCGGAGCGGATTGCTCGGCGGCCGGCGACGAGCATGTAGGCCAGGAACGCCGCCAGGGCGAGGGCGCCGATGCCGATCTTGACCGGCCACGGCCAGGGCGCCGGAGTTACGAATCCTTCGATCACGCCGGAGATGAAAAGCACGAAGACCAGGCCGATGGCCACCGTGAAGAGCGCCCGGCCGTCCTGCGCGAGAGCCTGGCCTCGGGTGCGCGTGCCCGGGGCGATCCAGGCCCAGAAGATCCGCAGACCGCCGGCTGCCGCCACGAAGATCGCGGTCAGTTCGAGCATCCCGTGCGGAGCGATATAGAGGAAGAAGACGTCTCCCTTGTCGTAGGCGAACATGACGGCGGCGCTGACGCCGAGATTCTGGGCATTCTGAAGCACGATGTACGGAACGTAGACGCCGAGGATGCCGAAGGCGATGCACTGCGCGGCGATCCAGGCGTTGTTCGTCCAGACCAGGCCGGTGAAGGATGCCGCGGGGTTCTCCGAGTAGTAATCGACGAAGTCCTCGTTCGCCAACTGCCGGAGCTGCGCATCCGAACCGAAATTCGCGAGCACCTGCGGGTTGGAGAAGGCCCAGGCCGCGTAGAGTCCGGCGACGACGAAGGTCACGACGGCCACGCCGAGGGTGATCCAACGCAGGCGGTACAACGCGGCCGGCAGCTGGAGCACGAAGAACCGCGGCAGTTGCGAGAGCACACCGGCACCCGCACCGGTGAACCTCAGCCGGGCCCGCGACAGCGCGACGGACAACCGGTCCCCCTGCACCGTCGACCCGGCGGCCGTCTTGATCGCCGACAACTGGGCCGCGCCGGCCTGGTACCGCTCGATCAGTTCGTCGGATTGCTTGCCGCTGAGCACCCGGCGCCGGGCCAACTCGGCAAGGCGATCCCATTCTTCGCGGTGCGCGGCTGAGTAGGCATCGAGGTCCATCTGCTTCAATAGTATTCATGGCGGAGCCGCGGATGTCGGTAGCCCACGGTGACGATGCCCGGGGCGATCATGAGGTCGTGACGGGGGAGGCCGTCGCCCTCGATGTGCGCCCCGCCAGTGTCATCCTCCGCGGGGCCGGCACGATCATCGACTGCGTCGCCTACCTGGCGATCTTCCTGGTCGTCTTCCTCGGGATCGGCTGGCTGACGGGCGACAGCGACAGCGCACTCGCGCGGGCACTGCTCATCGCCGGGCTGGTCTTCTCGATCCTGATCGTGCCGATGGTCGTGGAGACGGCGACGGCCGGCCGGTCGCTCGGCAAACTGGCGGTCGGCGCGCGGATCGTGCGGGACGACGGCGGGGCCATCCGGCTGCGGCACGCCTTCATCCGCGCCCTCGTCGGCGTGATCGAGATCTACCTGACCATCGGCGGGCTGGCCGTCATGACGGCGCTGCTCAACGGCCGGTCGAAGCGCCTCGGCGACATCCTGGCCGGCACCTACAGCCAGCACGAACGCGTGCCCCGGCTTCCCCCGGCCGCGTTCGGCCTCCCGGTGCAGCTGGCGGCGTGGGCCGAGACGGTGGATGTGGCCCCGCTCCCCGACCGGTTGTCCCGTCGGGTCGCCCAGTTCCTGCTTCAGGCGTCGAAGATGACGCCGGCTACGCGGAGCCGGCTGGCGTCCTCGTTGGCTGCCGAGGCATCCGTGTTCGTCTCGCCGGTGCCGGACGTGCCCGCCGAAGTCTTCCTGGCCGGGGTCGCCGCCGTGCGCCGCGACCGCGAGTATGCGGGCCTGATGCTGCAGCGGGCCCGGCTCGAGCGGCTCAAGCCGGTACTCACCGCCCGCCCGCACCACTTCCCCGAGCGCTGACGCGCCTCGGCAGCCTCGACCGCCGGGTCGTGGAGACGCGTTAACGCAGAAAACGGCCACCCGGGACGAGGTGACCGTTAACGCAATAAAGCCACCCCGAAGGATGGCTTTCCTTAACGCAAAATGGCCACCCTGTGAGGTGGCCATTTTGTTTGTTTCTAAGTTAAGTCCGGCGGTGTCCTACTCTCCCACAGGGTCCCCCCTGCAGTACCATCGGCGCA
>NZ_SOHO01000045.1:0-38324 GCF_004403225.1 Cryobacterium sp. Sr8
CCGCACCGACGATGGCCGAGACATCCTGCGAGAGCAGGTCGGTCACGGAAACGGTCGCGGTGTCGGTCGTGGTGTCGCCCGAGTCACGGAAGACGGCTTCGACCTTCATGCCGAGGTTCGCGTCGTTGATGTCGTTCACGGCCAGCTGCACGCCGGCTTCTTCGGGCGGGCCGAGGAAGGCCAGGGCTCCACTCTGGGGAAGAATCGTGCCGATCTTCAGGGTGAGATCGCGGTCGCCGGCCTTGACCGTCTTGGCGTCACCGCTCGCAGCGGGGGCCTTGTCACCGGCGGGTTCTGCGGCGGTGCCGCTGCAGCCGGTGAGCAGAAGTGCACTGACGCCGACCATGGCGATACCAGTGACGACGGCCCGGACTGAGCGGGAGGCCGAAGCCTTCGCGAGTACGCTCAATTTTGCTCCTTGGTAGTAGGAAAAGTCATACATCACGGCAGCCGAGTGGCTGCCGTTGAGTCAACGTAGTCATAGCACCTGCGGGTAAACAAGGAAATCGGCTCCAAGTTGGGCAAACCGTCCCAAATCGTTACGAACAACGATCAAAACGCACCAAATCGGGCTCTCCTGACTCTTTCGTGGGTTAAACCCGGCCTGGGGAGCACTGGTTTGTGGCCGCCGAGGCTGAGCATCGCGAGGGCGATGAGGGCGTCGGGTGATTTGAATCCGAAGGCGATGCGGGTGATGAGTCTGATCTTGGTGTTCATGGATTCGACGCGTCCGTTGGAGAGGCCGTGTTCGATGGAGGCGAGGATCGCGGGCCTGTGGTTGACGATGCTGCGTTGGAGTTTCCCTTTCGTCTGAAGGGCGCCTCCAAGTGAATCCAACCGTGACTATTGCTCCACGCCGCACGCAGGATGGAGGTCGACTACTTTGGCCTTGCCCCGTTTGTGGACACGGGTTCAGTGGCGAGTTGAACTTCCGCGGTCTGTGAGGTTTCTTAAAATGTAGGGTATCCTTACCTAACCAGCCCGTGCGCACTGTTCGAAAGTTTTCTCGTGCTCCACACCATGCCCGCACCACGACTGACCCTCCTTAACGGCTCAGACGACGACGTCGCATTCGTCACCGGCAGTGGAGACCTCAGCTACGCCCAGCTGGCCAGGATGGTCGCCATACGCCGTCTCGAGCTTGGTAGTGTCCGCCGACTCGTGATGCTGGAGGCAGCAAATGCCGTCGAGCCGATCGTCACCTACCTTGCAGCTCTGGAAGGCGGCCACCCGGTGCTTCTGGTTGCACCGGGTGACGATGAAGCATCACGGACTCATCGCGCGTCGCTGGCTGAACGGTTCGACCCTGACGTCATTACCGTCCGCGACGGGGACGGCCCGGCCCTGCGGGAGATACGGCCCGGCTCCACGCACAGCTTCTCCGACGACCTCGCTATGCTGGTGAGCACCTCTGGGTCCACCGGGTCGCCGAAGCTCGTTCGGTTGTCCCGGCAAAACCTGCTGAGCAACGCACAAGCCATTGCGGCGTACCTGCGTCTCACGCCTGCAGACCGGGCAGCAACCACGCTGCCGATGCACTACTGCTACGGCCTCTCGGTCCTGAACAGTCACCTCGTGTCGGGAGCGAGCGTCGTCCTCACCGAGCGATCGGTGGCCGACGCGGCGTTCTGGGACGAGGCCGCGACGCATCGGATCACCTCCTTCGCCGGCGTGCCTTACACCTTCGAGCTTCTCGAGGCGGGCGATTTCACCGATCGGTTGCCAGCGAGCATCCGCTACCTCACCCAGGCCGGCGGCCGCCTCGCCCCAGAAGCGGTGCGCCGCTTCGCACGCCTCGGTGAGCGTCGCGGGTTCGAATTCTTCGTGATGTACGGGCAGACAGAGGCTACTGCGCGGATGGCGTACGTCCCCGCGGAGTTCGCCGACCACGCCGCCGGCAGCATCGGCCGCCCCATCCCTGGAGGTCACCTGCGCATCGATGCCGAAGCGGGAGCGGACGTCGGCGAACTCGTCTACGAAGGCCCCAACGTCATGCTCGGCTACGCCGAGACACCCGCCGACTTCGCATTGGGGCGCACGGTCCACGAGCTTCGCACCGGCGATCTCGCCCGGCACCGCGAGGACGGCATGTTCGAGGTCGTCGGACGGCTAAACCGATTCGTGAAGGTGTACGGACTCCGGGTCGACCTCGATTCCGTCCAACACCTCCTCGCCGAGGAAGGAATCGAAGCCCGTACGGCAAGCACCGGAGAACGCTTGCTCGTATTCATCCGTGCGGCCCGGCACGTCGACAGGGCACGAACCCGCGCCGCCACGCTACTCGGCATCCCCACGCACGCGATACGCGTCTACCCCGTTAGCGAGTTTCCTCGCACAGCCAGCGGCAAGCCCGACCATGCCTCGCTCGTCCGGTACGCCCAGATGATCGACGCCCAGGAGGTGCCGACAGCAGCGAACCCCGGGCAGGTCGCAACCTCCGACGTGATCCGTAACCTGTTCATCGTGCTCCTCGGGCGCCCAGACGCGACCATCGACGACACTTTCGCCGGGCTCGGCGGGGATTCGTTGAGCTACGTCGAGGTGGCCCTACGGCTGGAGGATCTCCTCGGGGCGTTGCCGCGGGATTGGCCAGCACAATCGGCCCGGAACCTCGCGTCCTCGGCCGACGGCCCTCCCCCACAGGCCGACAGCACGGCCGTGGGCCAAACGGCGAAGCGTGGAGCGGTGACAGTCGGAGCGTGGAGGGCCCGCTTTCCCTGGGTCGAGACTCCCGCCGTTCTCCGCGCACTCGCAATCGTGCTGATCGTCGGCACCCATGCCGACCTGATCACTGTGCAGGGCGGCGCGCACCTGCTGCTCGCCGTCGCCGGATACAACCTTGCCAGGTTTCAGCTCGCCGACGTTGCGGGGGCCACGCGCGTTCGCCGCCTGCTCAGAAGCGCAGCCCAGATCGCGATTCCGGCCACGCTGTGGATAGGGGCCGTCGCCGTGCTCACCGGCAAGTACACCTGGACCACAGCGCTGCTGGTCAACCACCTCGTCCCCGGCGACGGCAAGTGGAACGAGCAACGGCAATTCTGGTTTCTCGAGGCCGCCGTCTGGACCATGCTCGGCTTTGCGGCAATGTTCCTAATTCGCCCGATCGACCGCCTCGAACGACGGCACCCGTGGACGTTCCCGGTCGTCCTGTTCGCCGCAGCCGTCACGACCCGATTCGCACTCGTCGGCATCGAAGCAGAAGGAATTGAACGCTACACCCCGGTCACCGTGCTCTGGTCTCTCGTGCTCGGCTGGGTCATCGCCCGCGCCGACAATAGCTGGAAGCGTGTGGCGGCATCGTCAGCGGCGATCGTCGCCACGATCGGATTTTTCGGGGATCCAGCACGCGAAGCAGTCGTGGTGGCCGGAATACTGTTGCTGATCTGGGTGGAACGGCTGCGGATGCCACGCGCCCTCGTTCCGGCCGTTCGACTGCTGGCCAGCGCATCCCTGTTCATCTACCTCACCCACTGGGTCGTCTACCCGACTTGGGAGGCAAGTGCCCCCTGGTTCGGAACGGTCTCGTCACTAGCCATCGGCGTCGCGGCGTGGTACTTGTATCGCCTGGTCGGCCGAGCACTCAATCACGCTGCCACCACAGGCTTGAGGAGCCGCCCCCCCCTTGCAATCCGAAGTTAAACCGCTTGACATCAACGGATCGAGCCAACCGAGCATGAATCGATGGGCAGCGGATGGGAGCGGGAGATTTCGCTCCCAAGACATGAGTTCCCACGAGCCAGAGGCGGTGCCGGTCGGATCGTCTGCTGAGCGGGCCGGACTCCCTTTGATCCTGCCCGCGACCGCGTGGCGGACTCGCTCCGCCGGTAACGGCTCGAAAGGTGATCGCCGCTACGGCTGGGCCCGGGCACGTATCAACGGTGCACGCGACCCCGACGCCGAGTACTGGCGCCTGGCCAGGCGCAGCCTCGCCGACCCGACCGAGATCGCCTACTACCTGACCCACGGACCCAAACGTGTTGCCCTTGCCGAGCTTGCCCGGGCCGCCGGAGCCCGCTGGGCCATCGAGGAGAGCTTCCAGACCAGCAAAGGCCAAACCGGACTGGATCATTACCAGGTGCGTCAATACACAGGCTGGTATCGGCACATCACCCTCTCGATGCTCGCGCACGCCTTCCTGACCGTCACCCGGTCAAAAAAGGGGGCCAACATCCAGACGACAGCGACCTCATCGCCCTGAGCCTGCCCGAAATCAGGCACCTCCTCGTCTGCCTGGTCTTCACCCAGCCAGCGAACCCCGAACGCGTCCTGAGCCACTCACGCTGGCGACGCCGACATCAACAAACAGCGAAACGACATCATTATCGAACCAGCGGACACACCCCATAAACGCGACTGTAGTACTAGGCCGCTGCGCGTCCTTGCCTGAACGGCCACGAGGGCAAGTATGGAGGCAGGGCTCCTCCGGGTCACGCGAGGCTTGCGCCCCGCTCAGCAGCCAGTCGACCCGGCCGAGACCTCGCTCCGGCTTTGCCGCCGTTTCCAGGCCAGGATAAGAGCCGTGACGATGGCAACGGCACCAAAAGTAGCGAAGATGAACAGGGCAACATACATGTGCCGACTGTCAGTCTGATCCATGAAGGCTTTTCTCTCGGTTCGGTAACCCGGCGAACCTAGTAGGTTTCGTGGCTTTGCGTCCCCGACTTGCGACGGGTTTGCCATTTCGTGGAGGACAGACGAGGACTGCTGGAATCTCTCGATTGCCGGTTCGTCAGCCGAACTCAGAGCCACCATTTCACAAGCTTGGCTGACTTCGAGTCACCCGTATTGGGCCGCCTCACAGTACCAGCTGGCCGAGCGAACGGGCGTCCGAAGACGGGCCGCGCACACAGAGATCTCGCCGTTGTGTTGACGCAGTTCCCTGGCCGCGTTGGACTCGACGATCGATGACGCCACCATCGATCGGTGGCCGACACAGCCGAGCGGCCGCCCTCGACTCGGCCGGTAGAAAGCGGGATGCACACTGCCGACGGGCGGATACCCAACCCGCAGTGCACCGAGAACACCGGACGGTTCGGATCTCGTCCTGTCGCGCAACCGCTTCAGCGACGGGGAGAGGCCTCAGTCGGCGTAGAAAACCACCTGAGCAGTCAAGTGTGCGCACCGGTTGGACCTAACAGCCCGATGCAAATTCTGAGAGCCCCGGGGAATTTTCCCCGCGTTCAGCCTCTCCCGGCGAAGACCAGTTCGTTCGCCGTTTGGCTTGCATGTTCCACTGCCGCCGGGAGATCCTGGATGGTTTGCGGCCGAGAAAACAGGTAGCCCTGGAGCGCGTCGCAGCCAAGATCGAGAAGAGCGCGGGCCTGAACATCCGTCTCCACTCCTTCGGCCGTGACGTGCAGGCCAAGGTTGTGGGCCAGGTCGATCATCGAGTTGACGATGGGCAGGTGCTCAGCCCCGGTCTTGATCATGTCGACAAAGGTCTTGTCGATCTTCAGCGCGTCGAGGGGGAGGTCGTGCAGTCGCCCGAGAGACGAATACCCGGTGCCGAAATCATCGATGGCGACCTTGACACCCTTCCCGCGGAGCAGCGTCAAGTGATCCGACACGCTCACGCCCGGGTGCAGGAAGACGCTCTCCGTCACCTCGAGGACAACCTGCTCCGGGCGGACGCCGGTCTCCGCGAGAACCTCCAGCACGCGCTGGGCGAAGTCGGCTTCCAGCAGCTGCACGATCGACACGTTCACGGCCACGGAGTTGCGGGCCGATTCGTCGAGCCACGGGCGAAGGTGGCTGCAGGCCTGGGCGAGAACCTCCTGGCCAATCTCATTAATGAGCCCGCTGGCTTCGGCTATCGGGATGAAAACCAACGGGGGAACGAGCCCAGAGGGTCGCTGCCATCGCGCCAGCGCCTCAACCTGGGTCATCAGGCCATCCGCCGCGACGATGGGCTGGAAATGCACGATGATCTCGTTGCGCTTCACGGCCTCGCGTAGCCCCTCCTCCATGTCGGCGCGAGTGAGCAACGTGCTCATCATGTCGGCACGGAAGCGCAGGAAGCGGTTCTTTCCTGCGGCCTTCGCGGCGTACATTGCGATGTCGGCGCGGCGAATCAGCTCAGAGGGCACGAGTGGAGCGTCGATCCCGGTGGAGATGCCCATACTCACGCTGGGGCAGAGTTCCTTGCCGGCGATACGCATCGGCTCTCTCATTGCGGACAAGATCGTGCCCGCAATGGCTTCGGGGTCGTTGTCGTGTTTGAGCAGCACGACGAACTCGTCGCCGCCGAGCCGGGCGACCGTGTCGGTCGCGCGCACGGCTGCCTTGAGGCGTCTGCTCACCTCGATCAACATCTCGTCGCCCGCCTGGTGCCCGAGGATGTCGTTGACTTCTTTGAAGTCATCCAGGTCAAGAAGGAGTACCGCCACGGAGCCGGGTTCGCTTCCGGTCAGTGCGATCTCGAGCTGCTCGTTGAGCAGGATTCGATTTGCCAGCCCGGTGAGCGGATCGCGGAACGCAAGGAGTTTAAGCTGTTCGTCCTGCGCGGCGAGTTCTGCGGATGCCTCGGTCGCCTGGCTCTCTGCGCGCCGGCGAGCCGTGGCATCCCTGAAGGACCACACCCGGCCGACGACGACGTCAGCGACGCGCTGGGGTCTGGAGTACCTCTCGAAAACCTGCCCGTCGTGAAACTCCAGGACGTCGTTGCTTTCCGCCTCTGGGTCGCCGTAGAGGTCTTGCACCCTGGCGATGAATGCATCGGGGTCCACCAGCTGGTCGAGGACGAAGGACATGAGGAACTCGTCGTCGTTCGCCTCGGCAAACCCATCCGGTATCCCCCACATCCGGAGAAATTTGGTGTTCGCGCCGGCGATCCGGCCGTCGTGGGCAACAACAAGGATGCCGTCAGCGGTGGACTCGAGGGTGGCACCGAGCAAGGACAAGGCGTCACGGAGCCCGGCATCGCTTCGTTGACGTTCAGACGCGTCCCGGACCGAGGCGAGGATGCTGCCCTCATCCAGGCGCGACGCTTTGATTTCAACCGGGACCTCGGTGCCGTTCTTGCGCAGCACGCAGAATTCGCCATTGGCACCGACCGCTGCTCTGCCCAATTCCGAGATTGAGGACCGTCCTTCGTCCCGGCTCCTGAATCGGGCCGGAAGAAGATCCTCATAGTGACGGCCGAGAAGCTCCTCCTGCCGGTAGCCGAACATGCGCTCGAACTCGGGGTTGATCGAACGAATCTTCCACCCAGTGTCGATGATCATCATGGCATCGGGGGCGCCAACAAAAAGGGCATGGTCGCTGACCTGCACCCCGCTCCCCACCGCCTTTCCGCCCAACAGAAAAGACAGCTCCGCGGCGTGCTCCACGGCACCCGCCAGAGAGATAGCAGCCCCGTTCAACGCCACAGCGGCGGCCTTCGCCTGAGGGTCACGTGTGAGAGTGCCGTCAGCGCTCGATTCAATCAGAGCCGCATCGATGGCCTCCCGGGCCGACGCAAGCGCCGACCTGAGCCGAGCCGCATCGAACCCAGCCGACCGGCCAAGGGGCGTGATGTCGGGCAGGGGTGGATCCTCCGCCATCCTGTGCCCCCTGGTCTACCATCCGCAAGCGAAATGAGCGGATAACGGCACCCTAGCGTATTGGGCGGGAGCGAACTCTGAGGCGCCCCCGGATCGCAACTATGCCGTGCTGCCTGACCGCATGGTGAGGATGTCGCCTGGCCTCGTGACGGTATCGCTGACGTGGTCCAGGAGCCAGGTGAACAGTTGCGCCGCAGGAACGGGGTCAGCGTAGAGGTATCCCTGTGCGGCATCAACTGGTCGACGCGTTCGACTCCTTCGGCGATGGTGCGGATGCCGAGTTCCCTGCCGAGCTGGACGATTGCGGTAATGACGCTCCGATCGACACGGTCGGTCAGAGCGCCGGCTGTGAAACTTGTCTCAAGCTTGATGACGTTGACCGGCAGTGAGCGGAGTGTGGTGAGTGAGGAGTAACACGTACCGAAGTCGTCGATGGCGATTGCGATGCCGTGCGCGGCGAGTGCCTGTAGCCGACCTATGGCGGCCGCGGAATCAAGCACGACCGTTTGAGTATTTGAGGCTTTGAGCACCACCTGATCGTGCGGTTCAGCACCACCGATCGTGCGAGAGAGCACCAGTGATGATGTGGCTCAGCACCACTGGCACTCCCCGTCACGGATTACGCGCTGGCAAGGGCCGTGTGTTCCCGCATGTTGTAGTTGCCCGTCTCGACCCAGATCGTGTTGTGGATGATCCGGTCCATGATCGCGTCTGCGTGAACACCGGAGCCCAGGCGCTGGTGCCAGTCCTTCTGCTGATACTGGGTGCAGAACACGGTCGTCGTTTCGCCGTAACGGCGCTCCATGAGCTCAAGCAGCATGCCGCGCATCGATTCCGTCGGACGGTCGAGCAGCCACTCGTCAATGACCAGCATGGTGAAGGCGGCATACTTCCGGAGGAACTTCCCGGCGCCGCCGGGGGTGTCCTGGGCGGCGACCCAGGCTTCTTCGAGGTCGGGCATCCGGACGTAATGGGCGCGGATGCGGTGTTCGCAGGCGCGTTTGGCGATCGCGCAACCCAGATACGATTTCCCCGACCCGGTGAACCCCTGGAAGACAACGTTCTGTTGCCGGGTCACGAATGAACAGGTGCCGAGCTGGGCCAACAGCTGCCGGTTCAATCCGCGCTCGTCGAGCAGATCAATGCGGCGCAAATCCGCGTTCGGGTAACGCAGTCCCGCCCGCCGGATCAGGCCAGCGACCTTGGAATGGGTGAACGTGGAGTAGGCGTCGTCGACGACCAGCCGGACCCGGTCTTCGAACGACAAGCTGATACTCAGGGTCTCGTCTTGGGTGTCGATCGCCTCGAGCAGCTCGCCCGCGTTCATCTCGCGGAGCTTGCGTTTGGTCTCCCCGTCCAGGCGGCTCAACGGGTCCCTCCCGCGTAGTAGGCGCTGCCGCGGACGTATCCGCCATCATCGGCCTCGGGCTCGTCGGGGACGTGCCCGGTCTTGTCTTGCCCGGTGTCGAGGATCGGCCGCAGGTGCGCGTAACGCGGGGAGCGGATCGGCCCCCTCAGCGCCATCGCGCAGGCCGCTTCGACCCGGGCCGGAGAGAACCGGCGCGATAGGCGCAGCACTGCCAACGCCGGGTCGAACCCGGCCTCCTCGATGGAGGCTGCTTCGAAGATCTTGCCGATCACCGTGATGGTCGCCGGGCCCATCCGGGCTGCCCAATCGTCGATCCGGGCCCGGTCCCAGGCCTGGAAGCTGCGCCCCTCGGGCAGGTCAGCGTCGTTCGTCTGATACTGGTTCGCCGTGCTGCCCGGCAGCAGCAGGTGGCTGGTCAACCGCTCGTCGTTTCGATAGACCTCCAGCATCGTGTCCGTGACGCGAAGATCCACCTGAGCGCCGATGTGGCTGAAGGGGACGGAGTAGAAGTTCCGAGCCCAGACCACGTGAGCGTTCTTGTTCACCTTCCGCGTGTAGGACCAGGTGCTGATCTCGAACGCTGCCGCGGGCAGCGGTTGCATCAGCGGTTTCTCCTCCGTCGTGAACACACTCAACCGGGACCCGTCCCGCTTTTGGAACGGCTGCCGGTTATAGGCATCGATTTGTTCCCTGATCCGCCCCCGCAACTGCGTCAACGACGTGAACGTCTCGTGCCGGAGGCCGGCGATGACCCAGGTGGCGACATGGGAGACCGTGTTTTCGACGCTGGCCTTGTCCTTTGGCGCCCTCACTCTGCCCGGCAGCACGGCGGCCGAGTAGTGCGCCGCCATCTCGCGGTAGGCGTCGTTGAGAACGACCTCGCCCTCTCGGGGGTGGGAGATGACCCCGGTCTTCAGATTGTCGGGCACCAGGCGTGGGACGCTGCCGCCGAAGAAGGCGAACATTGCCGCATGGGCGCGCAGCCACGACTCCTGCCGCATGTCCAACGTCGCTTCTACGAACGCATACCGGCTGAACGGCAGGCAGGCGACGAACAAATACACCTTCGAGACCTCGCCCGTCGTCGGCTCCAGCAGCTGCATCGTGGGCCCGGACCAGTCGACCTCGATGCTGCGGCCGGCTTTGTGACCGACCCGCGACGTCGCCCCGGAGACAGCGGCGTACTCGCCGTAAAGCCGACAGAACCGGTCATAACTCATCGTTGCCTGACCAGCCCGGCCCGACGTATCGACATATTCCTGGTGCAGCAGCTTCAACGTCACCCCGACCCGAGCCAGCTCGGTGTGCACCCTCACCCAGTCCGGCTGCGCGAAGACACTCTCCCGGACACTGCGGCCGGGGAACAACGCCGCATACACCTCGGCCTCTGGCATCTCCGCGACGTCATCCCAGCCGAGACCGAGCAGTTCCGCCGCGTCGAGCACCGCCTGGATGCTGTGCCGGGACATTCCCTGGGCGGACTCGATCGCTCGTCGCGACAAGCCCTGATTACGCAGCTGTAACACCAGCTTCGCTTTGATCTTCCGTACCATTACCGGTACTCCTTCCACCATGTGGCCGTCACATGGTGGAAGGAGCCTATGAGGTGGTGCTCACCCACGCCGATGGCGGTGCTCAACCACACCAATCGGCCTACCGGGCGAGGGTGCTCACCCGCACCACAGGTGGTGCCCGCAGAAGCGAATATTCACGTTTCGGTGAGCTCGAGAACGAGCTGGCGGGCGGGTATCCCCGTGTGGCGGAGGCAAGTGATAACCCTGTCGACGAAATCATCGGTCTCGAGCTCCCAGGCCGACACATTGACATGCATCGTCACGGGGGCGCCTCATTCACCTTGACAAATTCCGGTGAGGCTCGCCGTAACTAACCTCGACACTCGTCGACAACAGTCCCCGGCCTGCTCTACGAGCGGTTAATCCTCGCACTCGCACTGACCGTAATTCAAGCACTGGCCCTCGCCAGGCCTCCTGACACTGCGACAGCGCCACCAGTCTGAGCCCGATACTTAGCTGTCCCAACTCCGGAAGGCTTCAGCGAACAGCCGCCTCAGCAGGACCTCACAACCCACTCGGCTACCATCGGAGAATGGAATGGTGGCAGGTGCTGATCAGTGTGCTCGGCGGCCTCATTCTCCTGTGGCTTGCCCTCATTGTGGTGCTTTTCTGGATCTCACGAGGTCAGGCCGAGAAGATCAAACTGGTTGATGCCCTCCGCCTCGGTCCCGACGTCGTGCGGCTCACCCGCCGCCTCGCCACCGGCCCGACCATCCCCCGCGGAGTCCGCATCTGGCTACTCGTGCTCCTGGTGTACTTGCTGATACCAATCGATCTGATACCCGATTTCATCCCAGTAATCGGATACGCAGACGACGCGATCGTCGTAGCTTTGGTCCTTAGATTCGCGACCCGGCACGCCGGCGCCGACGCGTTGGACCGGCACTGGCCAGGCACACCACAGGGGCTCAACGCGTTACGCACCCTCGTCGGCCTCGTCGACGAACAAGGCGCCAAGACACAGCCGTAGACACGGGCAGCAGCTTTCGGCACGCTGGTGGCGGCCTGCTTTCGCATCTCCGCGGCGCAGGCCGCGTTGAGGACTTGGCCATGCCCCTCCGGAGCGCGCCACAGCGTCTCGAAACCCTAGGAGCGTGGATACGAGAGGTCTCACGCGGCGTTCTTCCCGCCTTCAAGGACCCCGGAATCTCGGGGCGCGGCAATTCTCATAACTATGTCCCGTAACCTACTGCCCGCATCGCGGTACTCACCCTCAGATATGAGACACCCCCACGCGCAGAGTGACGAAACTGATCGACCAGCGCGTTTCGATAAAACAGCAGTCCACCGACCGGCAAGAAATCACACCTGTCCGCGCAGAATCCGGAACTCATGAGTGGCACCGTTTCTATAATCCTCGGCCTGGCGTGTGTCGGCTGACAGGGCGCTACCGCCCCAGCGTTATTTACCCGATTAGGTCTGGGTGATGGATGGCAGCGACGTTGGGGTGGGCGCGGAGTCGGTATCGCAACGCATTGTCTCCGTAGGTGCCGAGAATGGGACTGTTCGTCGGATCGACGGAGAGCCCGCGCGCCTCGGCCGCAAGATCGGCTGGCAGCTGCAGCTGCGGCATGACGGTGTCAAGGGCCGGGTTGAAGAAGAACGGCACGGAGATTCGATCAGAGCCGACACGTGGCGACATCACTCGGTGCAGGGTCGCCTTAAGGTAGCCGCCCGTCGCCAGCTCGAGCATCTCTCCAATGTTCACAACGAACGCGCCGGGAATGGGTGGCGCATCGATCCAGTCACCGTCGTGCTCGACCTGTAAACCACCCTTGCCGGGTTCCACGAGCAGAAGCGTTAGCACCCCGCCGTCACGGTGCGAGCCGACGCCCTGCTTCGGATCGGGGTCCGATTCTCCCGGATACCGCACAATCTTGGTGAGCGGGAATGGGTTTTCGGCGAAGGCCGAGTCGAAAACGTTCTCGGGCGAGCCAAGCGATAACGCCCACGCCCGCAATAGACGCAGCGCAACCTGACTGAGCTCCTCGTTCCAACGAACGGCGACCTCCTGAAGCTCCGGCAGTGCTGCGGGCCACAGGTTCGGGCCTTCAAGCCGCCAATAGTCAGGGACGTCGGGGCCCGGCTCAACGGTGTCCCGGTCGACCCCAATGTCGATCTGCTCGCGCCAGTCAACGTCACCGTGCGTAAGCTCACCGCCGACACGGGTGTAGCCGCGGAATTGGGGGCTATGCACGTTTTCGAGGCTCAGCTTGTCCTCCGTGGGGAGTTCGAAGAACCTGCGAGACACGGCCAGAAGTTCGTCCATCAGCTCCTGGGCGATGCCATGGCCGACAAGATAGAAGAAACCGACCTCGTGAGTGGCTTGCAGGAGATCGGCCCGGAATCGTGCCGCTTCCTCAACGCTGGCATCCAAACGAGAAAGATCAAGAACTGGAAGAGATAAACCCATTGGGAAATCCTTTCATACCGGCTCCGCACCGATTCGTTTTTGCCACTCGACATCAAATGGTAGTCGTTCAGATTGCGTAAGCCATGGCCGAACCGCGCAACTCGATGTCGTTGCCACAGGACGCCCTCCGAGCTAAGATTGATCCGCAAGCCCTTGATGACCGCTGTTTCATGTTACTTGGGCCACGAATTGGGAACTCCGGTACTTCGCCTTGGCGGACCCGGAGTTTTTCATTTGTCCTGCACTTTGCCAGCCGTGCCAGCCCTTCAGCGGCGCCCTACGCAGCGTTTGGCCCTGGCGCGTGTTCCGCGTGGAGACGAAGTGCCGCGAACTCGCCCCACTCCCCCAGCTGCAGGCATGGCGCCTGCCTCAGCGGAGAATCCTTCAGACCTCGGCGCGGAGATAGGCGTAGACGGTTTCGCGGCTGATCCCAAAGTCTCGGGCGAGTGCTGCTTTCGGGACGCCTGCGGCAGCCTTCTCGCGCAGCTCCGCGGCCCGTGCCGCGGCCAAGGATGGGGTGCGGCCGCGGTACACGCCACGCTTCTTTGCCAAGGCGATCCCCTCCCGCTGACGTTCACGGATCAGGGACCGCTCGAACTCAGCGAAGGCTCCCATGACGTTGAGAAGCAGGTTCGCCATCGCGTTGTCGTCACCGGTGAAGGAGAGCTGCTCTTTCACGAACTCAACGCGGACCTTCTTCGCCGTGAGCCGGCGCACGATCGAGCGGAGGTCGTCGAGGTTACGGGCAAGGCGATCCATGGAATGAACGAGAACGGTGTCGCCATCTCTGACGAACTTGATCATCTCTTCCAACTCAGGCCGGTTCAGGTCCTTCCCCGACGCCTTATCCTCGAACACCCGGTCGACGTCGACGCCATCAAGCTGGCGGACGGTGTTCTGATCGAGGGTGCTGACTCGCACATATCCAACTCGTTGACCCGCCACGGGGCTCTCCTGCCTGTTCTGTCAGTTTGAACTCTAAGACCCCGCATCGAGGGCTGTCAACCAATCCGAATTCAACCCTATTCTGACGGCATGAAATTCAAGGGGCTGACGCCTAGTTGGGGTGTACCCCAGCTGGGCGTCAAGCTTGATTGGTCGACGCGGGTTAATCGACTGCCGCGGCGTTCTTTCGAAGCGCGCGAGCTGTCTTGTGAAGGTTGATGGGGGTGGCGTCGAGCGCACGATTGACGATATTGGCAATAAATGGCGATGCACGGAGGTGGGGCTCTACGAGATCTTCCTGAATGACGACTCGAGGAAGACCGGCCAATGCGGCCTCGATCTCGTAAGGCGGCACTTCCTCGACGTCCTCAGCTCCTCCAGGTTCCGGCTCTGCGCCTACCTCAGCGAGCGGATTTTCAGGTTCCTCATCGTCATCTTCCTCCTCGACGACCAGGTCATCGCCGTAATCCATAAGCAACAATGACGTTGCATGATACGCATCATCCTCCTGGCCGAGCTTCCCCACGAGGTCGGTAAGCCAGTCGAAAATGAGAGGTTCCTTGACCTTCACGTCAGAGCGCAGAGCGATCAAGAAGCCTAGGGCCGCCATGGGGTGGCGAAGCCTTAGGTTCTTGGCGTCTCCGTACGATTCCTCGATCCGATTCGCCGCGTTTTTGCCGTAGGAGGAGTCCATCCGCTTTGTTGAAATCAGGATTTCGGGACCGGTCGCCCAGTCCGTCATGATCACATCTACCTGCTTGAGATAGTTCTTGCCTAGGATCGATGCGCTCGACGAGGTAACACCGGGGATTGCTGTCTTCTTGGTCAACCGCTCTAAGAGCTTCGCCCTTTCTGCCCTCGGCAAAGCGTCTAAGAGGTTGGTGATCGGCACCGGAAGGATACGGGGGTGGCTGGCTCGTGGCCAGACAGCATCTTCTTCGAATCCAGCCCTGCGAAGTTCGTAAGCGAGCCATACATCGATGGCGAGAGCGCGCACGCCCGATCGCACGGTCGCCTTTAGGTACAGGGGGACGCCGAGAAGGCGCTCTAGTATCGCGATGTCCGGCACGTACTGCCGCTTGTCGTCCACGAGGCGCCACGGGTTGGTGTGGATTCCTTTGGGTGAGGCGTCAGCGATGATGCGGTCGAATATGACCCATGCTTTGTCCTTGGCGGTTGGCTCAGCCACGTCTGCCTCTCGTTGTGCGTCGACGAGTCAGTTCGGCGTGGGCGGCACGAACGTGCTCGATCTCCTCGACGGCCAGGTGCCCGGCATCGAGCAGAAGAGCCTGGTCAACGAGTCGCACTGCAGCGACGAGCTGGCCAGCTTGAAGTTTTCTGGCGACTTTGTCACGGATTGAGCGGAGCGCGTCCGCGCGGGATCTTACGAGCTCTGGTGATGGCATCGTCCACTGGTCGGCTTCCTTGGGTTCGAGTTTGAGAATTCCGCCACCGTAGGCCCGGCCGACCATTTCTGCGTTCAGCAGAGTGATCGAGTTCAAGGAGGCTAACGGGAGGAGTTCACGGCCCAGTTCTCGAACATCGTTCTTGAGGTAGACCCCGTGGATAGAGTTCAGGTGGCGCACGCCGGCAAGGTTTGTTGTCAGGCGCGGTGTGTCCGCGTTCATGCACGTGAGGAGCAGATCGGCTGGTGCGACAAGCGGTACGCGGTACCAGGTCTTGCGGACCTGGCACTTATACGCCTGATCGACCCCTGCAGCGTGCCCGGCATCGATGTAGGCCTGCGCCTCCGCTGACGGCTCTGCGGCAGGGTAAAACATTCTCGTTGCTTTCCCCTCGTGCCCTAGTCGCTTGAGCATGTCATCGGAGAGAACAAGACCGCGCAGGTGCGAGCTGCCAGGCGGGGAGAGGCGCAGGAGCTCGTTGCGGTGTATGCCCAGTTCTTTGATCCGAGCAGGCGAAAGTGCGAAATACCGGTTGTTGCCGGTAACCATGCCAAGGGTTGTGTCGCCCCAGGATTCCAAATCAATGAAGGACTTCCCTGCAGTGAGCCGAGCGAGGGGCATCGTCGCCGCGGGCGACACGAGTCCAGCACCAGTCCATTTGCCCGCGGGATCGACCGGCGCCCACTGCATTCCGATCTCAAGATCGGCGAGGCCGGCAGCGTTCTTAGCCTGCCGGATCGTCGCATGATCAGTCGGGCCCAGATTGTAACCGTCTGCGAGAAGCAACACGACATCGGCCTCCGCTTCCGGAAAGACCTGCTCCTCAAAAAGCACGATCTCAAGGCTGCGGAAGTGATCGAAGAGGAAACGCCGAACGGGAGCCGCGTAGTTGACGGAGAGGAGTTCTGCCGGTAGCACGAGGCCAAGTCGCCCTCCATCACGGAGGATCGAAGCGCCTTGGATAACGAACGCCGCCCAGCTCGATGCAAGGCCGGTCAGGGAGACCCCGGCACGAAGTGCTGCCTCGCGCGAACGAAGTCGCGCGAGGCCTGACCAATCCTGGTAGCGCACATATGGGGGGTTACCGATCGCCGCCTCATACTTCCGAGCTGAATCAACCACGAAGAAGTCGTCGACTTGGATACGGGGACGCCCCCCGGCTTCGCGGACTCGGCTGCGCCCCACCTGAGCACTGTGTTTGTGGATCTCCACACCGTGGACCGTGGGTTCGAACGCCGGATCGTCGCTGAGTTCACGAAGCCGCCGCACTGATTCGACTAGAAACTCAGCGTCGCCGGCGGACGGTTCAAAGACTGCATCCGTAGCGTCTCGAAGCGCCCAATCGGCGATGAACCGAACAATGGGCTGTGGGGTGAAGAAAGCCCCGCGCGCTTTACGGAGCTCAGGCGTGTCGGCAGGGTTAAGAGAGGCCAGAGTCACAGCTTCATTCTCTCCTACACCGGAGACACCGGCCTCTCAGCCACGCTCATGCCTCACCCAACGGGTAGGACGCAGCAGCAGATTCAACGCGTGAGCATATTCACATCGCAGATGGGCAGAGGAACTCGCGCAAGGCGGGAGTTAGGTTTCGAGGGTTCCCGTCGCACCGCGAATGGTGCCGACGATGGAATGCGTAGTGTCACGACAGGCAATCGCCCAGCTGAAACACCGTCCCCAATCCGTAGGCTCGCCCGAGATCCAGCGCCAGCGGGGAGCAGCGTTCCGGTCGATCATTCACTCTTCTTTCCGTCGCGCCGATTCTCTTTGCCTCCAGCGGCGACGTCGAACCAGTGCAAGAGAAATCGAGTGTGAGAGCGGGAGTTCGGGAGAGGGTTACTGCGCGTCAAACGAGCCGAACGAAACCGCACTCCGGACAGCACCAGAACGGTCCTTCATCGGTGCCCTCGATCACCATAGAGACCAAGCATCGTTCGCAGTTCGGCACACCAAGGTCGTCGTCCATGTCGGCCACAGTACTCGCCCGCTTGTTCGGGCTTCGGCGAATTCTGCCGGCGTCTTGGTCAACGCTCAGCCAAGTGGCCGTCCGACAGGTAACGGCGAGCTGTCGCCCTCGTACCGCTCCCCTGCGTTGTGTGTGAGTTCACGCCGTTCAACCTCTGCCAGAATCGCTCGCTCTACGAAGTCGGACCAGCTCTTGTCGCCTTCGAGGTGACTCGTTGCCCGGTATGTGGCTCTCGCTCGATCACGCGTCGTGGCCGACAAGTAGGTGGTCATCCTCGCGGTCGAGTGCACGACCACTGTTGTGGACCTCCGTGATGGTGCCCGAGAAGGCTTGACCGTATCAACCGACACAGGTTCGGACGGTTGAACGGCCTCTGGCTTGGGTTCGGTTCGATTTCGGGCTTGAAGCCGACTCAGATCCTGAGTCTTGGCCCGAGGCGTGAGCCCGCCGATCTGGCGGTTGGGCGTGTCGTCGCTCATGCGAGGGCCTCCTGCTTCTCGGCGGCTGTGATTCGGGCCACGACCTCCTGCGTGATGGCCTGAAGGTCATCGGCTACCGACGACGCCGTGCGTGGTGCCAGTGTTTGTGCCTGAGCGTCGCCTCGCCGGATTTCGTACCACTTCGGGCCTTTTCGGACCTGTGCATCGAGTTCATGTACCAGGAGGCCGCGTTCTCGCGTCGCTTGGGCGGTCGCCTCGCTGTGGCGGACGGTGGAGGTGAAGACGACGTTTTTGTCGGCGTTGAAGAGCTCAGCGATGTGTTCGCGCGCTTCACGTTGGACAACGTGGGCGGAGGTTCCCACATCGACCAGGACAACACCTAGGAGGTCGAGCGTCGGGTTCACACCGATAACGGCATCAAGTCGTGCTGCGACGGCGCCGAGTCCCTTGCGACTTGATTTGTCGCTCTTGACGGGCACGAGTGCCCATCTAGCGGCAGCGACGGCGGCTGTCTGCAGGGTTTCGTCGCCGGGAGGGCAGTCGATCAGGATCATGTCGTAGTCGCCGGCAATGGGCTCGAGGAGATGTGCGACGGCAAGCTTGGCCCCGTCAGGGTCTTTGTTGGCTTTGGCCGCAAGACCGGCAGTGGCCTGGTCGAGGGCTGGTCCTCCGGCGAAGACGTCGAGGTTGGGTCGGACTTCTCGGATGGGTGCCGCTCCCCCGCCGAACATGAGTGCTTGCGCGAGCGCTCGGCCCGTGTCGTCCCGGTCGTCGTCGGTGTATCCGAGGTCTTCGGCGAGATTGCCCTGGGGATCGAGATCCACCAGCAGAACGCGGTACCCGTTGTTTGCCAGCATCCCGCCGATGTTGGCCGTGAGTGTGGTCTTGAGGACGCCGCCCTTGCCGTTGATGACGGCGATGACCCGATCCAACGCGGTGCGATTGAGTGCCGGAGGCATGCGTTCTCGTTTCTCTAGTGGTCAATAGCGACATTACAGCTAATGCCGTCATTACTGGCATAAGCCGTAATACTGCTTTTGCCGACGTTACTGCTTTTACTGTTATTGACCGTAATACCCATATTACCATCAATACCCTCAATAGCGGCAATAGCGGCAATACCAGCAATACCAGCAATACCAGCAATACCAGCAATAGCGGCAATAGCGGCAATACCAGCAATACCAGCAATAGCGCCATTCCCTGTAATAGCAGTAATACAGGTAATGCCATCAATACCGGCAACTCTCTCGACCGGCGATGAGTAGACAGGGGGAGCGGGAGAGCGTTCGCGCGCGCTTGCTTCAAGGCGGAAAGTCCGGGGAGGGACTGACGGAAGGTCCAGCAGAAGCCATCCGACGAGCGCGACGAATCCGAGGTCATGTTTCGTTACGTCTTTCGTGTTTAGTTATGTTAGTGTGACGTTATGAGTGATGTGGTGCAGCAGACGGAGCAGCGTACGTGCCGGTTTCCAGGATGTGAGCGCCCGGCTGTGGCCGCGGACGCTGGGACTGGGCGGCCGCCCGAGTACTGCGAGGACGAGGGGCACAACCGCGCCGCGGCATGGCGTGCCCGTCGCCGGCTGAGCGCGAAGCCGGCGCGAAGCGTCGAGGACGAGAAGCGTCCGGTCGATGCTGCGCGCCACCGTGCGAGCGAGATTCGCGGCCAGGTCGCGGGCATGGTCGAGCACCTCGGCGTCCAGCTGAATGCCCTGGTCGAGGAGCTGCGCACCGTTGGCGACCCCGACGCGGCCGAGGCGCAGATTGAATCCGTGACGAGCGAAGCCGCCGAGCAGGTCGCCTCAGCGTCCGCACGGGCGAGCCGGGCGGAGAAGGCCCAGCGGCAGGCAGAGGCCGAGCGGGTCGAGGCCGACGCGGCCGCTGTCGAGGCATCCGAGCTGGCCGAACAGCAGCAGGCAACCCTCACCGAGCTGGGGGAAAAGCTGGACCTGCAGGGCCAGGCTCTGGACCAGGTCACCCTAGAGCTGTCCGAGACCCGGACGGCGGGGGAGACCCGGGACCGTCAGGCCCAGGCTGAGCTGACCGGGCTGCGCGAGCAGCTGGCCGCCACGCAGGCGCGCCTGGCCGAGACTGAGCAGGCTCGCGCCGACGCAACGGTGCGGGCGGAAGCCGCTGTCGCGGCCCGGGCGGAAGCGGACGAGCGTGCGCGGGGCGCGGTCGCTCGCGCTGACGAGGAGGCGGACCGGGCCAAGCGTGCCGAGGCCGACCTGGTCCTCGTGCGGGAGCAGCTGGACCAGCTCCGCACGGAGCGTGAGGGTCTCCGCGAGGAGATCAGTGCGCTGCGCGGCACCGTGGACACCGTGACCGTGGAACGGGACGGCGCCCGGGCTGACGCTGAGCGGGAGCGGGCGCACGGCGATCAGCGCGTGGCTGACCTGCGCACCAGCCAGGACCAGCAGCTCGAGCAGATCCGTACGGAACTGACCGAAGCCCGGCAGGACGCGCGCGAGCAGCGCAGCCGCGCCGACAAGGCCGAAGCCCAACCCGCCACCGCCGCGAAGGTGGCACCCGGAAAGCCCGCTTCCAAGTCATAGACCTCGGCACAGACTCGCTGGGCCGCCGATCCCGCACGAACCTCTAGTTACCCTGACCGGGGGAGCGCGAGGGGCGCGGTGTGGTGTCCGTGCGCCCGGCCCGGGCTAGGTGGTGGGAGTGTGGTTGGTGACGAGCTGCTCGACGGGCGAGAGGGTGTATCCCCAGTCGGCGAGCAGGCTCAGGTAGCTTGCGGCGCGAGTGTCGGGGTGGCACCAGGTGGTGCGGTTGGTGGACTCTTCGATCCCGCCCAGGACGACGGCCAGAGCCACATGCAGAGCTTTGGTCGGGTGTTTGGTTTTGGCGTGGGCGGCGATCTTGTCGGCGGCGCGGTAGCCGTGTTCGGAGTCGATGCTCAGGAGGTGGTGGGCGAGGGTGTTCCCGCGTCCCATCGCGTCGGAGACGACCGACCGGTTCCCGGTGAGACCGAGGAAGCGGCTCCGCCGAAAGCACTTCCATCATGGCCGGCCGGGCGGGGGAGTGTGAGGGGAACCGGCCGGCCTTCCGGCCGACCTTCCAGCCGCCCGGCCCCCGGGGCTACCCGCGGGTGAGTTCCGCGGCGTGCTCAGCAGTGCTGATCAGGGTTGCCCCGAACTCCCGGATCAACCGGACACACCCGTCACTGGTCACACTGGTGATCGGCCCGGGCACCGCGCCCACCGGCCGGCCGAGCGCGCCCGCATGAGCGGCCTCGTTCAAACTCCCCGACCGCACCCCAGCCTCGACCACGAGCACCGCATCCGTCAGCGCAGCCGCGAGCCGGCCACGCTGGATAAAGGTCCACCGTGTGGGGGAGCGGTGCGGGGGCAACTCCGACACAATCGCCCCCACCTCAGCAATACGAGCCAGGAGGGCGTCGTGACCGCTCGGAAATGTGCGGCCAAGCCCGGACGCCGAGACGACCACCGTTTTCCCGCCGCTGGCCAACGCCGCCCGGTGCGCCATCCCCGCGATCCCGTAACTGCCGGTCCCAAAGATGATGTGGCCATGCGCCACCAGTCCGGCCGTGATGTCCCTGGTGGCGTGCTCGCCATACCCGGTTGCCGCCCGGCACCCCGAGACTAGGATCCGCGGGGCGTCCACGGTGAGCAGGCTCGCATCCCCGGCAACGTAGAGCGCATACGGCGCCGCAGTGCCCAGGTCCAGAAGCCCGGCCGGCCAGCCCGCGTCGGAGGGGATCAACACGGTGCACCCGTGCTCGGTGACAGCCCGGAGCAACTGCCGCAGCTCGCCGCCGTCGGCGCGGGGCAGCACACGCTCCCGCAACACGGCCACGTCCGGGTTCTCTTCGCCTCCGCCCACGACCCAATCTAGTGCGGCCACGGCACCGAGTTCGTCGATCAACACCCCCGCTGTGACATCCCCCGGTTCACACACCAGAGTCCACGCGAGCCGGGCGACCCGCTCGAGGCTCATCGGCGCTCCGTACTCGGCGGCAAGTTCGGTGATGGTCACGGTCATCGTGTCGGTGCTGGTCTCGGTGCTGGTCTCGGTGCTGGTGCTCATGCTGGGGTTCCTCTCCCTCAAACAACTTGTTTTTTGCCTTTCCGGCAAGAGAGATCGATTGAGAGCGGGAAGGCCCGAAGTGCCTGGTCTCCCGGGCGAAATAAGGGAGCTTGCGACCGCGCCAGGGAAACCGGGCACGCAGGGCCGGGAGCGAACTACGATCGGCTGCCGGAAAGGAAAAAACGGGCAAGAAACAGGGCCGCGAAGCGGCTCCAACCGCGTCTACGCGACCGGCCCCTCAGCCGGCCCCTGTCGGGCAGGCGATTCACTTCCGAGAGCACACCAGCAACGGCCGGCAATTCTCACGCCGTGGCCGCGAGGCCCACCACAGCTCAGCCGTCCGACTGGGACGGTTCACTCTGACGTAGACGACGATGTCGTCGTGTCCGTCAAAATGACGACTTGTCAGCAGGGTTTCGACGCGTCATGTTCTGAGGAGGGGGTCAGGGGACATTCGGGTGTCACCCTGACCCGAATTGGTCCCGGGTGCAATTTGGGGTATCCTACGTTTGCTCAGCGCAAGGGGCTCCCACATACACACCCGAAACGAGAGGGTTTTGCGATGAGAAGAATTTCCTACAGCGGAGCGTCATTCCTGACCACAACCGCAGTTGCAGATGCACTCCTATCGCTGGTCACCGCACTCGGAAGCAACCAGACCACGGAAACACTCGAACTCCCCGCGGTGAACACCGCAGGAAAACCAATGACCGTGAAACTCGTCGTTGGCCCCCGGAGTGAACTCATCAGTATCCCCGAGGAATCACCCTGGGAAACAGCATGCACCGCCGCATCGCTCGCCTACCTCCGTGCCCGCACCCAAACCCTCACCCAACCCAACCCACTCGCCTATTACGAAACCATCACCGATTCCGACTGGCACGAAATCGCCACCACCACATAAACCCGGACAGATCCCTGCCAGCGGGACTGCCACCAGCTGGTGGGTCGGCAGCGACCTCCAACCGAGCGGGGGGGACAGGCGCCCCGTTCTGGGGCGCTCAATCAACCCAATCTCGCTGCTACTTTTCCGGACAAGAATCCATCGCTGCATAAGTTGGTGAACCACACCCGGGCATGCGAAAGGGGACCAAACCCGAATTGGCCCCCTCTGCACTGCCGAGTCAGGGGGCAACCCGAATGTCCCCTGACAAGCCGCTAATCCGTTCGCCGAAGCGCCCTGTGACCAGGACCAAACGGAGCTCTCCCACCAGCAGCGATATCCACTGCCGGGGAGACACCAAACCACGCCACCTTCACCCTCGGAGCAGGATCTGTGGTCTTGTCCTTCGGGAGTGCGTCGTATTGACGTTGGCCGCCGGCGGGTCCACCGCCTAGGTCAGACTCCAAGAAGGGGAAACTCCTCTGGCGCCGTCCTATCCATTCGGTAGGCCGGCTGACCTGAGGGTCCCGTGCCTTTGCGACCCCGCCTCTCGATGGGTGTGCCCTTGCGATTGGCGTAGGAACCGTCTCGCCAGTGATCGGCTGACCACCTGGCCCGAACCTAACATTTCTCAGCATCAGCTGAGAGCCCCAAAACAGGGGCCCCGAAGAAGAATTGCCAGCCCCTTTCAGCCCAGAATCGATAAAGGCGGAGCACCTGTGCCCGCTACTTCACAGCCAGCTGCAGGTGTGTTCGTCAGCGCCGCAAAGAGGCTTCAACCGCGTCCACGCAGCACTCCTACTCAGCCGGTACGCCGCCGGATGCCACAAGCCCGGCCAGGCACAACCCGGCCAGGCACACAAGAAATCCCCCGGCGTGCCAAGGGAGGACAAGGCAAACCAGGGGAACAACTCACAATAGCGGACCAGTGAACGCCCACCGATGACCGCACCCACCCAAACAGGGCCTGGGGCCCCACCGGGGCCCGGGTCACAGAGCCCCCGGGCGGAGTGTGGCAATCAAGAGTGGCTTACATGACCTTGTGGCGGCAGAATCGCGAACTTGCTCACCGTCCCCGATCAACGATCTACGGCTACCTCACCCGTACGCCCACCCCTTAGCGCACGTTTCCGTTCCATTACTACTCAGACCCCAGCCGCTAATCCGTTCGCCGAAGCGCCCTGTGACCAGGACCAAACGGAGCTCTCCCCCCAGCAGCGATATCCACTGCCGGGGAAACACCAAACCACGCCACCTTCACCCTCGGAGCAGGATCTGTGGTCTTGTCCTCCGGGAGTACGTCGTGGCGCCCACGTCCCTCACGCCCAGAGAAGCCTCACCCGGCCAACTGCCACCGGCTGGTAGGGGAGAGCACGCCCGCGTCGACGTAGAAACGCGCCTCACGGTGATTAGCCAGGCCATCACCCGAGCGCGGGTACCGCGGCCACACCCGCTCACCCGCGCCACTGACATCAAACAGGGGCCGGCTCGACACGTGAGCCCTCCTCGGTCGATCCCTCGGGCTGCTGCTCATCGTGGACTGTTCAGCCAACCACCACGCCCACACCTCACGCTCAGCCTGATACGACCTCTGCCGTGCAACCAACGTCCCAGCCACCCTAACGAGTCGCGCCGCCTGGTCACGGAAATCCCGACGCGCCCTCGCCCACCCCTCCGCATGCCTCACCAACAGACGCGAACGACGCAGACGACTGAAGATCACGGTGGTATGCCGAACAGTGACCCCCAGCAGCCGGGCCGCGGACTCGATCGTCAAAAACGCATGCTCCCGCAGCAACGCGTAGAGCCGGCCAGCCAGGTGGCCCAGCCCCTTCCGGGTGAACAGGTCATGCAGTTGGTCGGTGAGCTGGTCCTCGATCAAGCGGACGAGAACGGTTCTGTGGAGGAAGAGTTCGGCAGGGGGGCGGGGGTTATTAAGTGGTTGTGACCGGACTGATCCGTACCCTGTGGAAAACCTCGGGGTCACGCGCCATTCGGCGGCGTTCACCCCATCGGGGCCGTGAACCCGGTCGATGAATCCGGCCGCCTGGAGCGCGTGGAGCGCGTCAGCCGCGGTCGTCCGGCCCAGGCCCACCATCAGGCCCAGATCCCGGATTGAGGCGGCGACGACGCGTTTGCCGGTCTGTAGGGTGAGGTAGGCCAGGGCGGTGAGGATGCTGCGCTGGGAGATGGCGGCCTCGGTCTGGCCCCACCGGCCGGGGCTCACCCGGAGCCGGTGCAGGATGTCGTCCACGTCCGTGACGATCGCGTTCAGCTCCGCCAGGTCGGCCGGCTCCCGCGCGCCCGGCAGGGACTGCTGGAGGGCGGCGTATTGCTGGGCCTTGGCCCACTGCCGCTCGAGGCGCTCGGCGCCCTCCGCGGTGCTGCGCGGCCGACGGGTGCCGCGACCGCTGTTCTTCGTCCGGTAGTGCTCCATACCCGGGGCAGTCTGTGCGGCCCGCTCGACGTCGCGGACGCTCCACCCGGCACTAGCAGCGGCCAAGAGGCACATGAAACCGGTCCAGGACGGGTTGTCGCCGCCTCCCACAGTGGCCATGTGGCCCTCACCCCACCGGCTGAGCCCACGGTGGGCGCGGTGGGACGCGTCCAGTGGCCCCGACGGGCGGGAATGCTCCGGCCGGGCCGCCGGCGCACGCTCACGCAGCGCCTCAGCGAGCCGGCTCAGATCCTCAGTCGTCGTCGTGGGCTCCGTGAGCGACTCGACGCGGCCGCTCAGAACGATCGAGGTGCTGCCGTCGCGGTGCGGGGCCCCGGGCGGGCGGGCTGCGCCTTCGCGCGGGTTCAGGAGCATGCCATGGTCCAGGCTCCGGTACGTGGCGTGCGCGGCCTGCGCAACCCCGGCCACAACCGCTGCCGGTGCGCCCCCGCGGAGACCGACCCACAGGTGTCGGCCGCCACCAGAAGATGACTGGCAGACCACATGCGCGATCGAATTCGCGTGCAGGATGCCCGACAGGGCGTCGCAGTCATCGACAGCGCGCTCCACGGCATCGTCGCCGTCTTTGGCATCAAAGTCGAAGCACAACAGCCGAAACACCTGGTCGTCATCGGCCAGGCGGACACACCACGGCGTCGTCGGTGCGGCAGGCCCGAGACGGTACAAACGGGGGTACTGATTCATGTGCAGACGCCCATCGGCCTCCACCACCATGACACGCACCTCAGCACGCGGACTTATCCGGCGCGTCAATTCCCAAGGGGTCCACACATCAGTGGACACGCCGCACACAAATTCAGGTGCAGCAAGCGTCACATGCGCTATGCTCTGTGACATAGAGAAACCTCCCGTGAGGGCCGTTGATCTGGATTAGCTCTTACCTCGTGCCGGGAAGCTGAGAGGGTTTGAGCTACGAAACTTGCAAAGGCCCGTCGCGAAAGCGGCGGGCTCTTTCTTTTAAGCGGCTGGTATAGGCAGCTCCTCTAGCTGGGGGCGGCCAATGTCGAGGATTGGCAATCTTCCGGCTCTCTCAGCGAGGTCATGGAGCAACGTTTGCATGTAGAGCGCTTTGGCTGCTCCGCTGGCAGCGGCTGCCTCATTGACGAGAGCAAATATCTCAGGGTCAACGCGCACCTGCAGTAGCACGGTCGGAGCGTTGACTCTCCGCCGTGTACGTCCTGGTTCCATCGCCATGCCAGTAAGGGTGGCAGAGGGGGAGGATATTAATACATACCTTCCGCGGCGTGTTGGTTTAATCCCCGAGCAGGTAGCTTTCGTAGCCGGCCAGGGCCGCTCGAACCGCATCGCTGTCGGCGACGTAGATGACGCGCTGACCCTGCCGCTTTTCGCCCGCGTCCGAGGTGACGACACCCGCGGCCTCCAGCTCCTGCAGATGGCGGAACACGGTCTGGTAGGTGGCGTTGAGCTCTCTATGCATCGCACCTGAGGTCATCCCTTCTGGATGACGAGAGAGTAGGCGGACGATCGCTCCCCGAATTGGGTTCACGCCAAACACCATCATCGCTCTCGTCGCCGTGAGCGGCAGAGGTTCTGCAGGGGACGCATAGCGGGGCATCCCCTCATTCTGCCGTAACCGATTGCATCGATGGCCAACACTAACACTTAATGTTAGGGTCATGTTTGGAGGTGGGGACCATGACCCAAATGGGTATCGCGCTACTCCTCGAACCCGGGGTGTCGCTGGCAGCGACTACAGTACCCCTGAACGGGTTACACGAACCCACACGCATGACCACAAGAGCGGGAGCGGTCAGCGGCCTCGGGGGAGTGTCTCGTTGTCGCTCGGTGCTGCCCGCCCCTACCGGGAGGCATGACATGGCCAGGCGAGAACGTGCGGCACTCACAGACAGCCAGCGCAGAACGCGCAAAATCGCTTGGGCAAGCGCTGCCGGCGTCGTCGTGCTGGTGAGTATTGTTGGGCTCGTTGGGGCGATCATCTCTGTCCCCAAGGACAGTGAAGGGTCACGGCCAACCTCAACCGCTGGCACCACGTCACCCAGCGCGGACCCGGCGGCGGACCCCGGCTCGGTCGTCGACCCGGCGGTGACCAAGTTTGGCTGGCTGCCCGAGCCGATCACCACAGATGCGAAGGCCTACGGAACAGCGGCAGCGATCGCAGGGTCCACATACAACACGACGCTGGCGACTCGCAAGCAGTTCCTCGACGAGCTCAGCACCTGGCACACCCTTGATCCCCGCTATGACCTCGAGGCAGACCGGAAGGATGCCCTCGCGGGCAAGCTCGAAGAGCTCAACCGGCGCGTGATCGTGCCGGAAACCGACTGGGACGCACAAGCCAGCAATGACATCGCGGTGACGGCGAAAGTCGACGGCAAAGTTCTTGTCGACTACGACCACCTCAGCCCCCAACCAGGTTCCCTCGACGCGCTCATGACGGACGGCTACCACCTCGTCACGACCAATATCCTTGCGACCTACACGGGACGCGGCGACGTTAGCTACCAGGAGCGATACGCAGTCAGCGTGCAAGTTCTGTGCGGTAACACGGCGCCCGTCGAGAGTTCCGGTCAGACCCCAGCTGACTGCAAACTCATCCGGTTCTTCCCCGAAACGAGAAAGTAGCCATGGCTGCGCCCGCCGCTGTTGCAGCCGTCAAAGCGATCGGGCCAAAGCGCATCCTCCAGCTGGCACTCGCAGTGGTACTGGTCATGTTCGCCACATTGGGAACGATGCTCTCCCTGCCCGTTGTCTTCGCCATCGCGCTGGGATCCGGCGGGACTCTCCCCACGGATTCCGCATCGGCGAGTCCGGTCATCAGCGGGGATTGGGCTCTGCCCGTGACCGGCTACACGATCACCGACGACTTCGGTCCCCGTGCTGCTCCCTGCGCCTATTGCTCCACCCTGCACTGGGGCATGGATATGGGCAGCGGATGCAATGCGCCGGTCTATGCCACCAGTTCTGGAACGATCGCGAAGGTCGGCGAAGAAGGCTCCTACGGGTTCCGAATCATGATCGACCACCCCGGCGCCGTGCAAACCCTCTACGCGCACCTGGCCCTGGGAAGCGCAACAGTCTCGCCCGGCGACACCGTCCAGGCCGGCACCGTGATCGCCCGAGAAGGCACCACCGGCATGTCCACGGGTTGCCACCTCCACTTTGAAACTCGCCTGAACGGGGAACGGATCAACCCGGTCCCATTCCTGCAAGCCCACGGAATCACTCTCTAATCGCACCAAGTGAAAGGCACCCCCTTGCAGCACACCACCTGGACACTCCCAACCGCGGTCGATGTCCCAGACATCAGCCCCGACTGGAACGCGCCCTTCATTTCCGGACTCACCAGCATCGGCTCGTTCATTCTGGCCGGAGCACTCATCCTCACCCTGATCATGCTGATCATCGCGTTCGTCGGTGTCGTGACCAAGGGAGGCGGCTCGGAGCGGTACCAGTCCTGGGCGGGGGAGTGGATCCTGAAGATCCTCGCTGTGGGCGCGGGCCTCGGCGCGGTCAACGCGATCTTCGCGTTCGCTGTCGGTTTCGACTTCGGTTTCTAACATGCGCTGGCTCCTCGGCGTTGCCGCTGCCCTCGTGCTCACGGGAACGCTGAGCGCCACCGGAGCGACCCCCGCACACGCAGCAACACCCCACCCCTCAACGTCGTCGGTCGCAGCGATCGAGGGCGAGCCGTGGAGCGGACCCGCATTCCCGATCAACTGCACCGGAAGCACTGCACGTATCTCCTGCTCCCCGGAGAACGCTGCGGACAGCAAACCCGAACGCTGCTTCAAAGAAGTACCGTACGAGGGCCGCAGCGTCACCGTATGCACGCTTTCGGATGACAATGTTGGCGCCCTGACGGACACGGGCGGAAAAGAGCTCAAGCTGGAATATGGGTGCGGTCCGGTCGACGCCGTGTGCACCGCCACGGAGTCGATGGCTCGCGGCATCGCATCCGTGATCACGGGCGGCATCGCCTGGGTGATCGAGAATACCTCGTTCAACACCGACTCCTACCTGTGGACGGCTGCGGTCAGTGAGTGGGCGTGGTGGAGCTGGGTGGTCCTGATCGTCATCCTGATCGCTGGGATCGTGGCCATCATGACGGCTTTGTGGTCGCGCGACAGCGGTGAGCTGACCGCGGCCATCATCCGGTTCTTCTTGGCCGTCCCCCTCTCAGCCGCGTCCCTGTGGTTAGTGGGGAGCATCGTGAATGTGGTCGATCAGCTCGTCGACCCGTTGCTCACGCGGGGCGGCAATGGGGAGGGCCTTTACCGGACGGTCGAGAACATCATTTATGGTGGCGGCCTGGGCAACATCTGGCTTGCCCAGTTGGTCTTGACGTTGCTCGTGGTCGGCGTCGTAGTCCTCGTGTTCGTGTTCAGTTTCCGTAACCTCGCCCTCGCGGCGCTGGTCGCGTTGGGGCCGGTGGCGTTCATGCTGTTCCCGATGAAGATCGGCGTGCATTGGGTCATCCGTTGGTTCTCCGCCGTGATCGCCCTGATCCTGACCACCCCGCTCACGCTCGGGTTCCTGATGCTCGTCCTCAAGGGCTTCGCCGAAGTCGACAGTATGTGGAGCATCCAGGCCCTCCCCTTGGGGCTTGGGATGATCATGATCGCCTTCGCCCCGGTCGCCGTGTTCGGGCTGTTCTCCTTCGTCGGTCAGGGTGCGACCTCCGCGATCGATAACATCGCCTCCCGCGGCGGGTCAACTGCAAAACAGGGCGGCAGCCGGGCGGCTAGAAGCCTCAGTTCGGCTGTCGCGAGCCGGACGGCGGCGGTACGTCGACGCACACCCGCCTCGTCGGGCGGGCCAGGCCCGCGCGCCCCGTCAGGCCCGGCGCGAAATACCGCCACCCGCACACCGACCGCTCAATCCACCGGGCAGAACACCGCGCAGCAGGGCGCGCAGCCCAAGGCGCAGCCGTCCGCGGCGCCTACGACCAGGTAGACCAAAGGATCACGCATGAGCACTCACACGTCGATGGCTGATCGCCCGATTCGTTTGGCACGCAAGAGCACGCAGGGCATCATCGCCGGCTTGGACATGTGGAACCTCACCACCCTGGCCGTGTCCGCGGGAATCGCGGTCATCTCGATCAACCGGTGGGGGTTCCCGGCGTTCTTCGCGTCGATGCCTATCTGGTTGCCGCTGGCGATCGCGGGCCTCGCCCAGCACCACGGGGTCGCCTTTCCTCGGATCGCGGCGCAGTGGCTGTCCTTGCACGTGCGCCGCGCCCTTGGCGGCACGACGACCCGGTTCCGGCCGGAGCGGCCGCAGATCGCTGGCACCCTGAACCTGCCCGGGCGGCTCGCCAGTATTCAGGTGTGGGACACGGATGGGCAGGCCGTGGCCTACAATCCGTTCTCCAAGACGATCTCGATCACCGCGGAGCTTGAGGTGCAGGGGTTCCTGATGCTCGAAATGCCCGAACGCAACGAGCTGGCCCGGAATTGGGGCCAGGTGCTGGCCGGGTTCACCCAGCGCGACGGCATCACCCGCGTCTCTCTGCAGGAACGAACGGTGCCCACGACGATTCTTCCGGCCCGCCAGTTCTACGCGGAAACTCTCACCCGCCGGGGCCTTGACCCGGACTCGGCGGTCGCCCGCAACTACGGCGATGTGCTTGACCAGTCCGAGTCCTTCGCGGTCTCGCACAAGAACTATGTGACCTTGACCTTTGACCTGCTCAAGCTTCAGGGGCAGATCAAGAACCTCGGCGGCGGCAAGGCCGGCATTCTCGCGTTGGCCCGGATCGAGACCGCCAATGTCACCGACGCCCTCCGTTCGGCCAGGTTCGACGTGCGGAAGTGGCTGAGCGTCCGGGAGTGGGCGGCGCTTGGCCGGACGGCGTTTGACCCGGAGTACCTCTCTGCCACCCAGAGCCGCCTCCACGAGGACGCGGGCGTTGACCTGGCGGCGATCGGGCCGATGGCGCTCGACGAGCCCCAGGGCAAGAACGGCATTGTCCGTTCTGATTCGGGTTGGCACTCGACGATGTGGATCCATGAATGGCCGCGCACGGAAACTCACGTCGGGTTCATCGAGCCGTTGGTGTTCGCCCGGCACCCGAACTCCGGTGAAGCCGTCACCCACATCTTCTCGCTCGTGCTCACGCCGGTGAAGACTCGGTCTGCGCTCAAGCGCATCGACGATGAGAAGCGCACCTGGCGCACCAACCAGCGGGTGAAAGCCAAACGCAACCAGCAGGACAGTGCGGCCGATAACGCCGACTGGGATGCGCTGATCGATCAGGAGCAGAGCATCGTCGCGGGGGAGGGCGAGTACCGGTACGGCGCCTACCTGACGGTGTCGGCGACGAGTGAGGAGAAGCTGAACTCGTCCCTGGCCGGGATGCGCAACGCGCTCACCCGGGCCGGCATGGAACCGCAGATCCTGTACTGCCAGCAAGCCGAAGCGCTCATGGTCAACGCTCTCCCGCTCGGACAGGGGATGAAGTAATGGCCAAGGAAGTCTTCAACGTCACCCCACCCGGGAGGCTCTCCCGCGCCAAGCGCGCCGAGCTGCGCCGCCAAGTCGACCAGCTGCGCCGATCCACCGACGACACGGGCACGGCCGATGGTGACAGTCGTTTTCCGGCGCCGGCGGCCGGGCCGCTCGGCCCGGGGGTGTCGACGGGGGAGTACTGGAACTGGTTGCAGGTGGCGCAGCCGCCGCACCAGGCCACGAGCCACAACCTCGCCGGCATCTACCCGTTCGTCGCCGACGACGGGCTCGGCCATGAAGGGCCCCTCCTCGGCGTGGACTTGAACGCGGACGTGCTCTGGCATTTCTCCCCGTGGGATTTGTACATGAACACGACCGCGAAGGCTGCCCTGTCGACGAATATCCTCGTCATCGGCGCGTACCGGTCGGGCAAATCCGGCACCATCAAGCAGCTCTGCACCCGCTCCTTGGCGTTCGGGCACCAGGTCGTTGTCCCCTCCGACTCCAAGGGGGAGTGGGTGGTCGTGGCCGAAGCCGTTGGCGGTCAGGTCATTGCTCTTGGCGGGGAGAACACCACCGCCCGGCTGAACCCGCTCGACCGCGGACCCCGGTTGACGGGCGTCTCGGACGACGTCGACGAGATCATGGTCCAGGGCCGCCGCCGGGCGACCCTGACCAGTGTCATCGAGGCCACCATCCAGGGTCAGGCGAAACTGTCTCCGATGGAACACACCGCCATCAACTGGGCCCTCGAGCACGCCATCCGGATCACTGACGACCGGCCGACCATCACCCACGTGTGGCAGGCGCTCGTGTCCCCGGACTCCGATGCGCCGGGGTACCGGCCGGAAATGGAGAGCAACGGGGAACGGGCCCGGCACGTCCTGGAGCGTTTCGTTGCCGGGGACCTGCAGGGTTTGTTTGAGGGGGAGAGCACGGTCGCGTTCGACCCGGACGCGCCCATGGTTGTCGTTGACACGTCGGCGTTGTTTGACCGCAGCGAGCTGGCAGCTCAGCTCACCCAGATCTGCACCTCGTCCTGGATTCAGGCCGTCATCTCGGACCGCTCCGCCAAACGCACCCGCTACCTCGTCCGCGAGGAAGGGTGGCGGGACATGGCCACCGAACAGGCCCTTCGGACCTACCAGCAGTGGCTGAAACTCTCCCGCCACTACGGGGTGTCCAACATCGTCATCCTGCACAAGATGAGCGACTTCGACGCCGTCGGCGAAGAGGGCTCCAAGGAACGCACCCTCGCGTATTCGATCGCCGGGGACATGGAGAACAAGTTCATCTTCCGCCAGAACACGCAGGAAGAAAGCAACCTCATCAGTCGCCTGAAGCTCTCGCCGGCGCACGCCCGCCTGGCGATGACGCTCCAGTCCGGGGTGTTCCTCGCCTACGTGGGTCGGTTCTCCTACATCGTCGACGCGTTCGCCACCTCAACCCAGTGGGAACAGGGCCTCTTCAAAACCGACGACGCCGTCGAAGCCGGCTCCGCCGACGACCAACGCTTCCCCCAGTTCGTGTCGGAACCGGACGAACCCGTTTTCGATGAATCGATGCTGGATCGGCTCTGGCCGACCGGCGAACCCACGCAGTTTGCAGAACAGACAGGACACCCCGAATGAGCCTCAAAACATCCGTTCCCCGCCATGAAGTGCGCGCCGTTGTCACCGGCAACAGCGCCGAGCTCAGCGTCCTCGGCAACCAGGAAACGCTCACCGCCGACACCTACGTCGACGTGCGCAAGAAAATCATGAGCCGGGTCATGAAGCTCGCCAGCGGCCTCGGCAGCAACGTGCACTTAACCGTCCACGACCAAGACGGCCAGTGGAGGCTCATCGCCGGCGCCGACGGCGAACTCCACGACCCTGACCCCGCCACCGCCGCCGACCCGGTGGCGGCGGCGCCCGCGGACGCGCACACCGCACCCAGCGACCCGACACTGACGCACGCCGCACCGATCGAGGCGCCACCGGTAGCCACGGTGACTCCTCTGCCAACGCACTCGACGTCGACGGAGCCCACCGAGCCCTCGAAGCGGGCGAGGCGATCAGAGCAGCCCCCAGTTTCGGAGCCTCAGGCCGATGCGGAAGACGCGTCGGCAGCGGGGGAGGAGCCTGCAGTGCCTGGGGCCCTGCGTGCGTCCTTCATTGTCGATGAGCGGCGTGAGCCCGCGGCCGCCAACGGGTGGCGCGGCGTCCTCGCCCGCACCACCGGCCTCCAAGTCCCGGCATCTGAGGCGGAACTTGGGCGGCGCGGGCACGTTCAAGCCGTCAGCCAGCACTGGCCAGGCCCACGCAAGATCTCCGTCGTCAACGGCAAAGGCGGGGTCGGTAAAACCCTCACCACGGCGATGCTCACGGCCGTGTTCGCCCGGCACGGCGGCGCCGGCGTCCTCGCCTGGGACAACAACGACACCCGCGGCACCCTGGGCTGGCGCACCGAGAAAGGCCCCCACGACGCCACCGTGCAGGACCTGCTCCCCGCCACCGGCCAGCTGCTCTCTTCGGGTGCGCAGATCTCCGACCTGGCCCGGTACGTGCACCACCAGACCGGCGACAAGTACGACGTGCTCCGCTCAAACCCGGAACTGCTCGCGACCAAGCAGCGGATCACCCAGGACGACTTCGACGCCCTCCACTCGGTTGCCGCTAAGTACTTCCGCCTGGTGTTCTTCGACTCCGGCAACGACGAGTCCGCACCAAGATGGCTGCGGATGATCGACCACACCGATCAGCTCGTCGTGGCGACCACGGCGCTGGGGGAGTCCGCCGAATCCGGCGCCCTCCTGCTGGAAGCGCTGCACGAACGCGACGAGTACTCGGCCGCGTTGGCCCGGAACGCGGTTGTTGTTGTCTTGCAGTCCGAACGAAACGGCACCTTGGCCGAAGCGCAACGGATCGCCGACGGCTTCTCCGGTATCGCCCGGGCCGCTGTGACGATCCCGTTCGACCGGGCCCTCCACGGTGGGGCGCTCCGGTACGACTCCGTGAGCACCGCGACCCAGAACGCGTGGCTCGCCGCCGGCGCGGCCGTCGCCGACGGCCTCTAACCATGGCTGCCCCGCGCCAACCGCAGCAGAACCAACCCCCTTGGTTGCTCCTCGGCCTGATCCTGGCCGTGGTGCTCGCCCTGCACCTGGCGTTCCTCTGCGCCGGGACCGGTGTCGACGTGCTGCGCCTGGACCAGACCCTCCAGGCGGCAGTCATGACAATGACGGGCAACGACGCCGGCTTCACCCGGCGCGGCCTCACCCCGCCCGACCCGAAAATGCTCGGCATCTGGCTGGGTTTCTGGGTGGTCCTGGTCGCCGTGACGCTGGGCGGCTCGTTCATCCTCTGGGACCGCCGGAAGAGCTCCCGGAGCGCTGACCTGTCCACCGGGGCGGAGCTCCGGAAGCGGGTCACCGGGCACGGGGTCGCCGCGGTCGTCCCGTTCGCGCACCTGGATGGGAAGCCCGTCACGATCCGGGAAGAGGACACCTCCTGCACGATCGCCCCGCCCCGTGCGGGAAAGAGTGCCTACCTGGCGATCGGGCGCATCGTCGACGCGGCCGGCGCCGTCGTCGCCACATCCACAAAGGCCGACGTGTTCCGGGTCACGGTGAAGAAACGCAGCGATCTCGGGCAGGTGTTCGTGTTCGACTTCGACGGCATCACCCGGTGGCCGGACAAGGCCCGCTGGGACATGGTCGCCGGCTGCGAGAACCCCGACGCCGCCCAGTCCCGTGCCGCAGCGATCGTCAACGCCCGCCCGGCCGGGTCCGCGGGGATGAAGGACTCGGCGCACTTCGTCGAAGGCGTGAAGATCATCCTCCGCTCCCTCCTCCACGCGGCAGCGCTCATCCCCGGAGGGAACATGCGCGACGTCGTCCGGTGGGCGCAAGACTTCAACGACCACGAACCCTCCGCCATTCTTCGCGACCTCTCACCCAACGGGGCGATCTGGGCGCGCGAACTCGACCAGTGGTGCCGAGAAGACGCCCCGGAAACCATCGGCAACACCAAAACCACCCTCTCCCGGATCACCGCGTCCCTCACCGACGCGCGCGTGCTCGACCTGCTCTGCCCGGCCGCCCCGGCGGATGGCGGCGAGCCCGTGGCCTCGTTCCGGGCGCGGGACTTCGTACTCTCCACCGACACGGTCTACTGCCTGGTCGATGACTCCCGCGAGTCCTCGACCGCGCCCATCATCACCGCCCTGGTGTCCGCGATCATCGAGGAAGCGAAGACCGTGTCCCAGCACACGACCAGTGGTCGGCTCCCCACAGCGATGACACTGGTCCTCGATGAGGTCGCCAACGTGTCCCCGCTCCCGCAACTTCCGAACCTGATGAGCGACGGCGGCGGCCGCGGCCTCCACACCTGGATCTTCGCCCAATCCATGTCCCAACTCGTCGGCAAATGGGGGCCCGAAGCGGCCACCACAATCTTTGAATCATCGGCCGCGAAGATCATCTTCGGCGGCCTCGCCGACGAAACCTTCCTCGAAAAGATCTCCCGACTCATCGGCACCCACCAGGTCACCCAAACCAGCAAATCCCTGCAGCGAAACGGGGCCGGCCAGGGCACCACCTCCACGTCGACCAGTGAGCGGGAAGAGCGCCGGATGAAGGTCGAAGACATCCGCAAGATCCCCGAGGGCAACGCTCTCCTGCTCTACCGCGAGAAAGAAGCCATCGTGCAACTCACCCCCTGGTGGAAACGCCCCGACGCCGACCAACTGCACCAGTCCCAGGAATGGTCGCTGGGGCTCGAGGGAATCACCGCATGAGCGACGCCGATGATCTTGATCCGATGAGTATCGAAGGACTCGACGCTCGCCTCCTCAACGTCGAAACGATCCTGCCCGACCTCTTTGACATGTACGAACTCCGGGCCGCAGGAGGGCCCTACTACTGGGAAGCGCTCGACCACGATCAAGCCGTCAAGCTTTGGGACGAGCTCGGCAAGTTCGTCAGCTGGCTCGACGGCCGCTATCTCACCAACCTGGCTGACCCCAGCTACAGGCTCCCGGCTTGCTGGTACCGACACGCCATCGCTGTCGAAGAGCTCACCGCGCTCATGGTGTCGCACCGGGCTGCGTACGACACCCGCTCCGCCAAAGCCTCCTCAGCGCTCGTGGACTGGCACCAACGCGCACTCTGGCCCACCCTCGACTCTCTCAAGCTCCGCGCCGGCCTGGCCGGATGCCGCGACCGCAGCGAACACCGCGAACCCCACGCCGGCCCCGCGATTTTCACCGTGACCGACGCATACCTGCGATACATCGATATGAACGCTTGATCTCAAGCTCCGCCGTCGCCGCGCTCGTCCGCACGCTCGAGCTGAATCGCCTGGTACGGCCCGCGATATCCCGTCCGGGCCTCCACCCCAGCGATCCACCACCCGGCATCCCCGGCTTCAGGGTGCAGCTGAGCTAATGCAGTGTCGCCCGCGCAGAGTGCCACCGCGGTCCAGGAATCCACGCCGACCAAATTGGCCGTCATTCCCCAGCCCGGGGCCCCAAGATTGAACTTCGAACTGATGTTGATAGCGGCGGGCTGCTCCCCGATGAACAGCTCGTCGCCCCACGGGAAAGTCGACACAGGGACAAAGTTGGCCTCATCCATGGCTCGAAGGAGAGGTTCCAGGACTCCACGCCACTGCGCCCGCGGGATCCGGTGGAGGCCCACGTGACAGACAAATCGTGGCGCTCCCGACCCGTCGGGTGCCGGTGGCTGTGGTTGTGGTTGTAACCCTCTACGAAGGTGTTCATGAAGCGGCGGGCGTCGCCGAGGCTGCCGAAGCGTTCCGGAAACGCGGGGGCGAATTTGAGCGTCTTGAACCACGCCTCCGAGTACGGGTTGTCGTTGCTGACCCGGGGCCGGGAGTGCGACTTGGTGACTTCCAGATCCGAGAGCAGCGCGGCGACGGTCTTGCTCGTCATCGACGTGCCCCGGTCGGCGTGGACGACCTGCGGGGTGCCATGGATGCCGAAGGTTTCGGTCATCATCTCCGCGGCGAGGACCGCGGACTCGGCCGGATGGATGATGCCGTATAGCGGCCGGTCTAGGAACTCCAGTGCGAGGAGCGCGGCAATCAACCAGGCCGTCCCGGATCCGGCTTCGTATTTGAGTCCGATTTGCCGGCATGACGCTCTCCGGTGCACTCCGCTCACACCGGGCGGCGGCGGTTTGCTAGAGTCGGCGGCCGGTCGAGGTTGGTGAAGCGAGAGCCTCCTCAGGCTTCGTCGACGCCGGTGTTTTCCACGACCGGACGGCGACGATCCCGGCGAGCACGGCGATGGCCGCCAGGATGAGGGCGGTCTGGGCGAGTCCGAGCGTCGCGCCGAGGATGCCGGCGAGCGGGTAGGTGATGATGAAGCAGGCGTGGGACAGCGAAAACTGTGCGGCGAAGACCGCGGGTCGGTTGGTGTCGTCGGAGTAGCGTCGCAGGAGCCGGGCCGACGGCGTGAGGATCAGCGCCGTCGCGGCGCCGAGGACGAACCAGACCGTGAGCACGCCGGGCCAGGCCAGCGGCGAGTCCGGAGCCAGTACCAGCACCGCGACGGCGACGAGCCCGACCGGGAGGATGGCGCATCCGATCAGCATCACGCGCCGATCTGGAAACCGATCCAGCACCCGCGGCAGGGCGAGGGCGACGATCATGGAGCCCAATCCGTAGCAGGCGAGGGTAATCGCGAAGTCGACCTGGCTGCGTCCGAGGCTGTTCTGCACGAGGATGACGGTGTTGACGATCACCATCGCGGTGGACGCGGCGACGACGAGGTTCATCGCCAGCAGCGCCCGGAGCGGCGGGGTGCGCCAGAACACGCGCACCCCCCGAGTGAGCCGG
>NZ_SOHO01000063.1:0-18723 GCF_004403225.1 Cryobacterium sp. Sr8
CCGCACCGACGATGGCCGAGACATCCTGCGAGAGCAGGTCGGTCACGGAAACGGTCGCGGTGTCGGTCGTGGTGTCGCCCGAGTCACGGAAGACGGCTTCGACCTTCATCCCGAGGTTCGCGTCGTTGATGTCGTTCACGGCCAGCTGCACGCCGGCTTCTTCGGGCGGGCCGAGGAAGGCCAGGGCGCCACTCTGGGGAAGAATCGTGCCGATCTTCAGGGTGAGATCGCGGTCGCCGGCCTTGACCGTCTTGGCGTCACCGCTCGCAGCGGGGGCCTTGTCACCGGCGGGTTCTGCGGCGGTGCCGCTGCAGCCGGTGAGCAGAAGTGCACTGACGCCGACCATGGCGATACCAGTGACGACGGCCCGGACTGAGCGGGAGGCCGAAGCCTTCGCGAGTACGCTCNTTACATCACGGCAGCCGAGTGGCTGCCGTTCAGTCACAGTAGGCATAGCACCTGCGGGTAAACAAGGAAATCGGCTCCAAGTTGAGCAAACCGTCCCAAATCGTTACGAAAAACGATCAATACGCATCAAATCGTTACGAACGCTCCCCCGTCGCGCCGACAAAGCGAATCTCCTGCTTGTCCGCGAGTGCAGCGAGGCATTCGCCCCAGGACGTGCAGGCCGTCGGCCCGGATGCGACGAAATCGAGCCTCGAGGCGACGGACGGTCCCCCGTCGTCGCCGGCGACGGTCGCGGCGAGCGCGGCCGTGACGACGCCGTCAAAGGCCTCCGCCCCGCCAACAAAGCCGGTCAGCCCCGGGTCGGCCGAGCGAAGCCGCTTCGCGAACGGGTTGCCCGGGGCGATGGGCTTTCCATCGTGCATGAAGTCGCCGAGCGGAAGGATCGCGATGTCCGCCGCCTCGAGGGCCGCCACCGCCGCCTCGGGCACCTTCACGGCGGGATCCCAGAGCACCACGTCGACCTTGCGGGCGATGAGGTTGGTCAGGGCGACATCGAGGTCGCCCGCCGAGTTGCGGTGGACCAGCTCAAGCGGCTTGCCCAGAACCCCGCCCTGCTCGGTGATCTCCCGCAGGGCGACCTCCGTCCCGGCGACCTGGGCCTTTCCCGTTGCCGCGGCATCGCCGGTCATCGGGAACATGGTTCCCAGGCGCAGGATGCCGTCACCCGACGGGGCGGGCACCGGCAGTGCCGTCGCGGACGGAGTCGGCTTCGGGGTCTTCGGGGCCTCGGGGGCGGTGCATCCGGTCAGGCCGACGACCAGGGCTAGGGCCCCGGCGATGACGACGGGGAAGGCGCGGTACGTCATCTGGTGTGTCCTTTCACAGCGGGGTACGCCTTCGAGCGTACCGTCCACTCAGGCAGGCTCGAGGGATGCCCGGCGCGGTGCGCGGCCCGTGGCGATCATGTCGACGGTCAGGATGAGCAGCGCGAGCCAGACCAGCCCGAAGCCGGCCCAGCGCTCGGTGGGCATCGGTTCGCGCAGGATGACCACGCCGACGAGGAACTGCAGGAGCGGCGCGAAGTTCTGGATCAGCCCCAGGTAGCTCAGCGGCAGGCGTCGGGCGGCCGCGGCGAAGAAGAGCAGGGGCACGGCGGTGACGACCCCGGATGCGACGAGGCCGAACGTGTGCCACGGCGAGACCGTGCCGAAGGTGAGGCCGGACATCATGCCGACCACCACCAGCTGGATGACCGCGATCGGAGCGAGCCAGGCCGTCTCCAGGGTGAGCCCCGCGACGGCATCGACGTCGCCGCCGACGCGCTTCTTGATCAGGCCGTAAAAGCCGAAGGAGAACGCCAGCACGAGCGAGATCCAGGGCAGCCGGCCGTACCCGATGGTGAGCACGACCACGGCGAGCAGGCTGACGCCGACGGCCACCCATTGGAGGCGCCTGAGCCGCTCCTGCAGCACGAGCACGCCGAGGACGACCGTCACGATCGGGTTGATGAAGTACCCCAGCGCCGCCTCGACCACGTGGCCGCTAAGCGCGGCGAAGACATACGTCTGCCAGTTGATGAAGATGAGCAGGCCGGCGAGTCCCATCGTCCAGACGACGCGGGGCCTCCGCAGCAGGCCGAGGAGCGAGCGCCATTGCCGGGTGACGGTGATGATGAGCGCGCAGAAGACGAGCGAGAACAGCACCCGCCAGGCAACGACCTCGAACGCCGAAGTCGGCACGAGCAGGATGAAGTAGAGGGGCAGGAGCCCCCAGAGGGAGTAGGCGAGGACCGCGAAGATCAGGCCGGTGCTCTGGTCGCTGCGCGGCGCGCGCCCGGTGCGCCCACCTTTCGCCGCAGCGGTCCGTGTCGGCTCGTCATCCATCGTGTATCCCTCCGAACGTGAAGAATCCCGGATGGCGATGCCATCCGGGATTCAACGATAACGCGGGGGGGTGACTAGCGAACGACGACCGCGAGCACGTCGCGGGCGGACAGGACGAGGAGGTCCTCGCCGCCGAACTTGACCTCGGTTCCGCCGTACTTGGAGTAGATCACCTTGTCGCCGACGGCGACGTCGAGCGGAATGCGGTTGCCGTTGTCGTCAATGCGGCCGGGGCCGACTGCGACAACTTCACCCTCCTGGGGCTTTTCCTTGGCGGTGTCAGGAATGACCAGACCTGACGCGGTGGTCTGCTCTGCGTCGACCTGCTTGATGACGATGCGATCCTCGAGCGGCTTGATGGAGACCGACACGGTTGACCTCTTTCTTAACGAAGTTTTGGGTTAGCAGACTCACAGCGAGAGTGCTAAAAACGAGTTTAGGGCTCATCTGGCACTCACGCAACGTGAGTGCCAGACACGGGCGGGCTTGGTAGGTTTGCGGGATGGATCGCTCTGAGCTCGTCGAGCTGTTGTCGCCCGAGGGTTTGCGCCTGTTGGACTCGTTGCCGCCGTATGAATCGACGGTCGATGTCGTGCGGATGGTGAGCGACCTGCGCAAGGCCGGCCACCCGCCGGGCCTGGTCGCCGCGGTGCTGAGCCAGTCCCGGCTCCGCGCCAGGGCCGAAGCCAAGTTCGGCGAGTTCGCCGGGCGGATGCTCTTCACCGAGGCCGGCCTGGAACAGGCCACCCGGTTCCGGGTCGCCGCGCTGCACGCCGGCCGGTTCGTCGCCGCCGGCACCCACCGGGTCGTCGACCTCGGCTGCGGGATCGGCGGGGATGCGATGGCGATGGCGGCGATGGAGCTCACGGTGACGGCCGTCGACGCCGATGAGGTCACCGCCGCGGTCGCCAGCTACAACCTGGCCCCGTTCCCGAGCGCGACCGTGCTCAACGCCGAGGCGGAGAGCATCGACCTCGACGACTTCGACGCGGCCTGGCTCGACCCGGCCAGGCGCACGGCCGGACACACGAACACCTCGCGGCTGACCAGGCCGGAGGACTACTCCCCCTCGCTCGACTGGGTCTTCGGCCTGGCCGAGCGCCTGCCAATCGGCGTCAAGCTGGGTCCCGGCCACGACCGCGACCTCATCCCGGCCGACGCCGAGGCGCAATGGGTCTCCGTCGACGGCAAGCTGGTCGAAATGGGCCTGTGGTTCGGCGTCCTGGCCCGGGACGGGATCCGCCGCTCGGCCCTGCTGCTCGGCCCCGACGGTGTCGCGGAGCTGACCGCCCCCGCCGACAGTGAAGACGTCGGGGTCGGCCCACTCGGCAACTACCTGTACGAGCCCGATGGTGCGGTCATCCGCGCTCGCCTGATCGGCGACCTCGCCCGCTCCCTCGATGCGCACATGCTGAGCGAGGGAATCGCCTACCTGACCTCCGCCGCCCTGCAGCCGACCCCGTTCGCCTCGGCCTTCCGCGTGCTGGAATCACTGCCGGTCGACGAGAAGAAGCTGCGCCTGGCCCTGCAGGAGCGTCGCATCGGGACGCTGGAGATCAAGAAGCGCGGGGTGGATGTCGACCCCGCGACCCTGCGCGCGCGCCTGCGCCTGAAGGGCCCCGAGTCGGGAACCCTCGTGATGACCCGCGCCGGCGGGCACCGTGTCGCCCTGCTCGTGGAGCGCGTTCGTTAGCGGGACTTCGCCCGTCCGGCGTTCCCGGCCCGGCGTCCCTCAGGCCAGCGCCGGAAGCAGCACCTGGGTGATGTAGACGATCCAGCCGACCGCGATGGCCAGCCCGGCCACTCCGGCCACGAGTCCGGAAACCCACCAGGTCTTCGCCCGGCACTCCAGGCTCCGACCCACCAGGGCCAGAATGACGGCGGCGAGGGCGAAGGTGGCACCCCAGATGCCGAAGATGCCGAGCAGCAGCCCCAGGAGCCCGCACACGAACGACGCGATCGAGAAACCGCGCCGGTTGACCACCGTGTGAATCTCGTCCTCGGTGTACACGCGGGGCACCCATTCGGTGGGTGCCGTCATCGTGGACTCCCAGGCGAGCTCGCCCTCGACCTGCACCGGCGGGCGGGTCAGATCGAGGCGGAAGTCCTCCGGCGACCTGAGGTCGCGGTCCTGCCCGGTCATGTCGGTTCCTTAGAAAGCCAGGTGCGCGGCGCCGAGGCGACGGCGCCCACCGTCGGTGATTGTGCGATCAGTACTGAGGTGAGGGCAGCGTGCCCGGCTGGTAGCCCGCGAAGAAGATTCCCCAGAGCACCAGGCTGAGCAGGGCCACGGCGGCTCCGACGATGCCGGTGATGATGCCGGTCAGCCAGAGGCCCCTGGCCCGGGGTTCCCTGGACTTGCCCAGGAAGCCGAGGACAACGGCTCCCGCGGGGAAGAACAGGCCCAGGACTCCACCCACGAAGGGAATGAACGCGATGGGCGATCCGAGGATGCCGATGACGCCGGCGACGAGTGACAGCACGCTCAGGATCGGCGGCTTCTGTGCCGGGGCACCGGCATACGGACCGGCGGCCGGCATGCCGTACCCCGGAGAAGGCGGCGTGGGCGCGCCGTAGGCCGGCGGCGGCGTGGGCGCGCCGTAGGCCGGCGGCGGCGTCTGGGCGCCAGAGGCCGGCGAAGCCGTCGGCGGATCGGCAGGCGGAGCTGCGGGCGAGGCCTGCGGCTGCTGGGGAACCTGGGGAACCTGGGGCACATCCGGAACCTGCGGAACGTCCGGCACCTGCGGGACCTGAGGGCGGTCGGGGTTGTTGGGATCGGTCATGGTGAATCCTTCCACTGAAGACGGGGTTGCCGCGGACCCGCTGCGGCGGTCTAACCGGTCATCGACGACGACGTTTCGTACGCGGCCATCACGACGAAGAAGAAGATCACCGCCGCGATGCCCGCCAGGAGGCCGAGGTAGCCGAGGATGAGGCCGGCGATCGCAAAACCGCGGCCCTTCTCCTGGGTCCGGCCGATCTGGCTGAGCCCGATGTGCCCGGTGATGATGGCCACGAGCGAGATGCCCAGGATGCCGGTCACCATCGCGATGATCGACAGCACATTGTACTTCTCCTGGCCCGGGTACGGCTGGCCGTAGGGCTGCTGGCCGTACTGCTGCGGCTGGCCGGCGGGCTGCTGCGGCTGGTAGGCCGGCGCCGCGGGCGGTACCGCGGGCGGTCCGTAGCCGGGCGGGGGCGGCGGCTGGTTCTCGGACGGCGGCCCAACGGGCGGCATGGTGGGATCGGTCATGAGGACTCCTTCTGTGATCCGGACGAGAGCAGGCCGGTCACGAGCAGATCGAGGCGGCGGTGCCAGAATACCGCGAATCCCCGGGTGGGGCGCCGGTTTCAGACCTGGATGTCCGACACCGGCAACGTCGAGTCCGCGCCGAATCCCAGCGAGGAGGGTTCGTGCCCGGCCACGATCAGCTGCGCCCCGAGCGCCGCGATCATCGCCCCATTGTCGGTGCAGAGCGACAACGGGGGGATGCGCAGGGCGATCCCGGCCGCATCCGTGCGCTCCTCGGCGAGCTCCCTGAGCCGCGCATTCGCGATCACACCGCCGCCCAGGAGCAGACGGGGCACCTCGAGGTCGACACAGGCGGCAACGGCCTTGGTGAGGAGGATGTCGACGACGGCCTCGCGGAAACTGGCCGCGACATCCGCGATCGGCACGATCTCGCCGGCATCCTGGCGCTGTTCGACCCAGCGCGCGACCGAGGTCTTGAGGCCGGAGAAGGAAAAATCGTAACGGTGCAGGGCCATGTCCTTGGGTCGGCTCAGCCCGCGGGGGAAGCGGATCGCCTTCGGGTCGCCTTCAAGCGCCGCGCGGTCGATTTCGGGTCCGCCGGGGTAGGGCAGGCCGAGGATCCGCGCCACCTTGTCGAAGGCCTCACCGGCCGCGTCGTCGATGGTCTCCCCGAGCAATTCCACGTCGGAGACCAGGTCGCGCACCAGCAGCAGCGAGGTGTGGCCGCCGGAGACGAGGAGGGCGATCGTGGGGTATTCGAGCGGCTCGTCCGCGTCGTCGGCGCCGTTCCGCAGCAGGTCGACTCCGACGTGGCCGACGAGGTGGTTCACGGCGTAGATCGGCTTGCCGAGGGCAACGGCCAGCGCCTTCGCTGCGCCGACCCCGACCATGAGCGCCCCGGCCAGCCCCGGCCCGCTGGTCACGGCGATGGCGTCGAGGTCCGTAAGCCGGATGCCGGCCTCCGCCACGGCCGCGGAGATGGCCGGGACCAGCTCCTCCAGGTGCGCCCGGGCGGCGACCTCGGGAACCACGCCGCCGTAGCGGGCGTGTTCCTCCATCGAGGACGCGATCGTGTTGGAGAGCAGGGTGGTGCCGCGAACGATTCCGATCCCGGTCTCGTCGCAGGAGGTCTCGATGCCGAGCACGAGCGGGTTCAGGCGATTCATCCGGTGGCCTCCATCGTCGGCGCGGGGATGACCAGTCGCATGACGATTGCGTCAACGTTGTCTGGTTGGTAGTAGCCGCGGCGCACGCCGACCTCGGCGAAGCCGAGCCGTTCGTACAGGCGCTGCGCCGAGGGGTTGTCGGCGCGCACCTCGAGGAAGACCTCGCGCGCGCCGCGCTTCCGCGCCTCGCCGATCAGGGCCTGCATGAGCGTGCGGCCGAGTCCGTGGCCGCGGGCCGCTGGAGCGACGGCGATGGTCTGGATGTCGCCCTCCGGCGCTCCACGCGGGGCGAGCAGCCCGGCGTAGGCCTCGATCCGCCCGGGCTCGTCCGGGGGGAACGCGACGAGGTAGTAGCAGTTGGGGTCGGCGACATCCCGGGCCATCATCTCGGGCGACCAGGCATCGTTCTCGAACGTGCTCGTCTCGAGGGCCATGATCACGTCGACGTCGGCGGGCGTGGCGTGCCGCAACTGCCAGGTCATCGGCTCACCCGCTTCGGGCCGGCCGAGATGGTGACGTCGGGCGAACGCAGGTAGAGCGCTTCGTCGGCGGCGAACGGATGCCCCTCGAAAAGGCGCAGCGCCGCGACCCGGCCGAGCTCGCCGGCCGATACCGCGGCGGCGTCGAACCGGGGCAGGCCGCCATGCGCCCACTGTTCCCCCAGCAGCACGTCCGGTTTGGCCACGCCCGGGCCGTCGCTGCGCTCGGGCAGCCCGGCGGCGTCCGTCCCGCTGTACGCGGACCAGTAGACCTCGCGGCGACGGGCATCCGTGACGACGAGGAGGCCGCCGGTGTGGCCGGCCTGATACCGGCCCCAGGCGATGGCGTCGTGGCTGATCACCGGCAGGAACGGCCTGCCGGCGCCGAGCGCGAAGACGCGGGCCGCGGCGATCCCCACGCGGAGGCCGGTGAACGGCCCGGGGCCCATGCCGCCGACCACGCCGGTGAGCGCGCGGGCATCCAGCCCGGCCTCGCGGAGGCAGTCCTCGATCAGCAGGCCCACGGCTTCAGCGTGCCGCATGGTGTCGTCGGTGCTCCGTTCGGCGAGCACGTCGCCGCGGAGGTCGACGACGGCGACGCTCGTGCCGGCGGAGGTGTCAATGGCGAGAAGCACGCTTTCAGCCTAAGCGGTGGGCCCTGCCTCGCGCGCCCACTCGACGTCGCCGGCCCAGCGGGGGCCGACGGCGGTGATGGTGACGGTGCGGGGTTCGTCGAGGTCGAGGTCGCTGTCGATCGGCGTCTCGGCCGGGGAGGGTGCAGCCTGGGAGGCGCCGAGGGGGCGCTCGATCTCGATGTCCAGCCACGAGTCGGTGATGCCGTCCAGCATCCCGCGGCCCCATTCGACCACGACGATGGAGCCGGCGAAGTCGATGTCGAGGTCGTCGAGCTCGACGGCGCTGGCGAGGCGGTAGGCGTCCACGTGCACCAGAGGGGGCCCCCAGGCCGTGCTCGGGTGGGTGCGGGCGAGCACGAACGTGGGACTGGTGACCGCGCCCCGCACGCCCAGCCCTTCGCCGAGCCCGCGGGTGAGCGTGGTCTTGCCGGCGCCGAGCGGGCCGGTCAGCACGACCAGGTCCCCGGCGCGCAGCCGGCCGGCGAGGGCGCGGCCGAACTCGTGCATGGCTTCGGCATCGGCAATCGACCAGGTCGCCGGTGTCGGGGTCGGGTGGGATGGCATGGCCGCTCGCCTACTCCGCCGCCCGGTAGCTGCGCGGAACGCGCCGGCCGATCCGGGTGACGATGTCGTAGTTGATCGTGCCGGCCGCGTGCGCCCAGTCGTCGGCGGACGGAACCCCGCTCGCCGGGTCGCCGAAGAGCACCACCTCGTCGCCGACGGCCACCGGCTCCAGCCCCACGCTGACGACGAACTGATCCATGGCGATGCGGCCCACGACGGGGTGGAGAACGCCGCCGATGCTCACCTGGGCGCGCCCGGACGCCTGTCGAGGCACGCCGTCGGCATAGCCCAGCGGCACCAGCGCGAGGGAGGAATCCACCGGCGCGCGCCAGGTGTAGTCGTAGGAGACGCCGGTGCCCGCGGGAACGTGGCGCACGGCGGCCACCCTCCCTCGGAGCGTCATCGCCGGCACGAGGCCGAGGTCCGCCGAAGACGCGTCGTCGAAGGGCGAGAGTCCGTAGATGCTGATGCCCAGGCGCACCATCGAATAGCGGGCGGCGGGCAGGCGCAGGGCCGCGGCCGACGCGGCGAGGTGGGTGAGTTCGGGCGTGAGGCCGACGGCGGCCGCGAGGGCGAGACCGCGGTCGAAGCGCGCGATCGCCTCCGTGTCTTCGGCCGGTGACGCGTTGGAGAGGTGGCTGAAGATACCGCGCACGCGCACCCGGCCGGATCGTTCGAGTTCGGCGGCGAGGGCGAGCACGGGGGCCCACTCCGATTCCTGCACGCCGTTGCGGCTGAGCCCGGTCTCGAGTTTGATCTGCACGGATGCGGTGCAATCGAGCGTTGCCGAGGCATCCGCCACCTGCTGCAACTGCACGGCCGACGAGAGGCCGAGATCGACGTCGGCGGCGATGGCCGCGGACCAGTCCGTATCCGGGTCGTGCAGCCAGGCCAGGACCGGCGCCCCGATGCCGGCCTCCCGCAGTTCGAGGGCCTCCGCGATGTCGGCGACGCCGAGCCAGTCCGCGCCGCCCGCCAGAGCGGCCCGGGCAACGGGAACGGCGCCGTGCCCGTACGCGTTCGCCTTGACCACCGCCATCGTGTGCGCGGTTCCGGTCAGCGCGCGCAGGTGCGCGACATTGGCCGAAATGGCGTCGAGGTCGACGACGGCCTCCCGGTAGCCGGTCATGGTCCCTCCATCACCACGAACGCGCAGGCGACCCCGGCGTCATGGGTCATCGTGAGGTGCACGCCGCTGATGCCCCGGTCCGCGAGCACGGCGAGGGCACTGCCGTGCAGCACGAACCCGGGGTTGCCGTGGCCGTCGGTGACGACCTCCAGCTCCTGCCAGGTGATCGCCTGGCTGTCGCCGAGGGCCTTGACGAAGGCCTCCTTCGAGGCGAACCGCGCGGCCAGGGAGTGGATCGGCAGTCCGCGCTCGCTTGCGGTGAAGAGGCGCGGGACGAGCCCGGGGGTGCGCTCGACCTGCCGCTCGAAGCGAGCGAGGTCGACGATGTCGACGCCGATACCTCTGATCATGCGCACCCCGTGTTCATGCGTCGGCTACTCGACCGTGACGGATTTCGCGAGGTTGCGCGGCTGGTCGACGTCGAGTCCCTTGGCGATGGACAGTTCCATCGCGAAGATCTGCAGCGGAACCACGGCCAGGAACGGCTCGAACAGCGGCGCGGCGAGGGGAATGTGGATCACGGTGTCCGCGAACGGCAGCACGGCGGCATCCCCGATTTCGGCGATCGCGATGATGCGCGCGCCACGTGCCCGGATCTCCTGGATGTTGGAGACGACCTTGGGGTGCAGGTGTGCGGAGCCGCGCGGGCTCGGCACGATGACGAACACGGGCTGGCCCGGCTCGATCAGGGCGATCGGGCCGTGCTTGAGCTCTCCGGCGGCGAAGCCTTCGGCGTGGATGTAGGCGAGCTCCTTGAGCTTGAGCGCGCCCTCCATGGCGATGGGGAAGCCGACGTGGCGGCCGAGGAACAGCACCGCGCGGGTGTCGGTCATCCACTGGGCGAGCTGGCGGATCGAGTCAGCCTCGAGCAGGGTGGTGGCGACCTTGTCGGGGATCGCCTGGAGTTCGGCCGTCTGCACCGCGAGCTCGGCTTCGGTGAGGCTGCCGCGGACCCGGGCGAGGTGCAGGGCGAAGAGGTAGAGCGCGGCGATCTGGGAGACGAACGCCTTCGTCGACGCGACGGCGACCTCGGGGCCGGCGTGCGTGTAGATGACCGCATCCGACTCGCGGGGAATCGTTGCGCCCTGGGTGTTGCAGATCGAGATGGTCTTCGCGCCGGCCTCCCTGGCGTACTTGACGGCCATCAGCGTGTCCATGGTTTCGCCGGACTGGCTGATCGACACGACGAGGGTGTCGTCGGTGATCACCGGGTCGCGGTAGCGGAATTCGTGGCTGAGTTCGACGTCGACCGGCACGCCGGCCCATTTCTCGATGGCGTACTTCGCGGTCTGGCCGGCGTAGGCGGCCGTTCCGCAGGCGATGATGACGATGCGACGGATGCCCGCCAGCACGTCGTCGCCGAATTCGGTCAGCTCGGGCACAACGACGTGGCCGTCGGTGATGCGTCCGCGCAGGGTGTTCGCAATGGCATCGGGCTGCTCGGAGACCTCCTTGGCCATGAAGCTGGACCAGCCGCCCTTCTCGGACGCGGAGGCATCCCAGGCAACCTCGAACTCCTCGCACTCGACGGCATTGCCGTCGAAGTCGGTGATGGTGACGAGGTCGGGCGTGATCGTGACGATCTGGTCCTGGCCGATGGCGAGGGCGCGGTGCGTGTACTCGACGAAGGCTGCGACGTCGGAGCCGAGGAAGTTCTCGCCGTCGCCGAGGCCGATCACCAGCGGTGAGTTGCGGCGGGCGCCGACGACGACGCCGGGCTGGTCCTGGTGCACCGCGAGGAGGGTGAACGCTCCGTCGAGGCGGGCGACGACGGTGCGGAAGGCCTCGCTCAGGTCGCCGACGCGCTGGTACTCGCGGCCGAGCAGGAGGGCCGCGACCTCGGAGTCGGTTTCGCTGGTGAAGGCGAAGCCCTCGGCGAGGAGTTCGTCCCGGAGCGGCCCGAAGTTCTCGATGATGCCGTTGTGGATGAGGGCGAGCCGGCCGTTGTCCCCGAGGTGCGGGTGCGCGTTCTGGTCCGTGGGGCCGCCGTGCGTGGCCCAGCGGGTGTGCCCGATGCCGGTGCGCCCGTTGTTGATCGGGTGCGCCTCGAGCTCGGCGGTGAGCATGGCGAGCTTGCCGGCGCGCTTGGCCGTGTTGAGCTTTCCGTCGTCATCGATGACGGCGATCCCGGCGGAGTCGTAGCCCCGGTATTCGAGTCGGCGCAGCCCCCCCATGAGGACTTCCACACTTTTGCTGTCTCCGACATATCCCACGATTCCGCACATGCACCCGATTTTAGTCGGACTAAACTGAGTGGAATGTCCGAGCCGGTTGTGAGCAATGCAAACAGCGGTCACGGCACCCCATTTGTCGAGCTCGACCGTGCCGATTGGGCCGCTCTGGCTCACTCCACCCGGCTTCCGCTCCGGGAGACGGAGATCGTTCAGCTGCGCGGGCTCGGCGAGCCGCTCGACCTGAACGAGGTCTCCGAGGTCTACCTGCCGCTGAGCCGGCTGCTCAACCTCTACGCCGCCGGCGCCCGGCAGCTGCACCGGGCCACGAGCGACTTCCTCGGCGAGCGGGCCCAGCCCACCCCGTTCGTGATCGGGGTCGCCGGATCCGTCGCCGTCGGCAAGTCCACCATTGCGCGCCTGCTGCGGGAGCTGCTTGCCCGCTGGGAAGACACCCCCCGGGTGGAACTCGTCACGACCGACGGCTTCCTGTTCCCGAACGCCGAGCTCACCCGCCGCGGCCTGATGGAGCGCAAGGGGTTCCCCGAATCGTACGACCGGCGCGCCCTGCTCCGGTTCGTCGCCGCGGTTAAGAGCGGCGCCGAAGAGGTCAGGGCCCCCTTCTACTCGCACCTTCGCTATGACATCGTGCCCGACGCCCAGATCGTCGTGCGCCAGCCCGACATCCTCATCGTCGAGGGCCTGAACGTGCTGGCGGCGCCCGGCCCGGGGCAGGGCCTGGCGGTCAGCGACCTGTTCGACTTCACGGTGTACGTGGATGCCCGCACCCAGGACATCGCCCGCTGGTACGAGGAACGCTTCCTCAAGCTGCAGCGCGGCGCATTCGCCAACCCGAAGTCGTTCTTCCACCGCTATGCGGAGCTGAGCGAGGACGAGGCTCGGGCGCGGGCCCGGCAGATCTGGGGCAGCATCAACGAGCCCAACCTGCTGCACAACATCCGACCCACCCGCTCGAGGGCGACCCTCGTGCTGCGCAAGGACCCGAACCACGCCGTCTCGAAGGTGCTCCTCCGCAAGGTCTAGCCGCCCCTATCCCCGCGAAACCGCAGTTGTGTGCGTCAAACCCGTCGAATAACGCGCACAACTGCGGTTTCGCGGGGGTGTGTGGAGGGCTAGTTTGCCAGGCGCTTGAGGACGATGTCGGCGAGGCTGTGCGCGAGCCGGTCGGCTGTCGCCTGGTCGGCCGCCTCCACCATCACGCGCACCATCGGCTCCGTACCCGAGGGGCGAAGGAGCACACGGCCCGAGTCGCCCAGCTCGGTTTCGGCAGCGACAATCGCGGCGGCGATGACGTCGTCGGAGTGCAGGGCACGGTGGTCGACGCCGCGCACGTTCACGAGGATCTGCGGGTACACCGTCATGACGGAGGCGAGTTCGGCGATCGTCTTGCCGGTGCGCGCCATTTCCGCGACGAGGTGCAGCCCGGTCAGGATGCCGTCGCCGGTCGTGGCGAATTCGGTCATGATCACGTGGCCGGACTGTTCGCCGCCGAGGGAGAGCCCGTCGGCGTTGAGCGCCTCGAGCACGTAGCGGTCGCCCACCTTGGTCTGGATGACCGTGATGTCGTTGGCCGCCATGGCCTTCCGCAGGCCGAGGTTGCTCATCACGGTCGCCACCAGGGTGCGGTCCTTGAGCACGCCGCGTTCGGCCATCGACACGGCGAGGATCGCCATGATCTGGTCGCCGTCGATGATCTTGCCCTCGCGGTCCACGGCCAGGCAACGGTCGGCGTCGCCGTCGTGGGCGATCCCGATGTCGGCGCCGTGTTCCAGCACCGCCCTGGCGAGGTTGTCGAGGTGCGTCGAGCCGACGCCGTCGTTGATGTTGATGCCGTCCGGGTCGGCGCCGATCACGGTGAGCGTGGCGCCGGCATCCGTGAAGACCTGGGGCGAGACGCCGGCCGCGGCGCCGTGGGCGCAGTCGAGCACGACGTGGATGCCGTCGAGGCGATTGGGCAGGGTGCCGAGGAGGTGCACGACGTAGCGGTCCTCCGCGTCGGCGAAACGGCGGATGCGACCGACGTCGCCGCCGATGGGCATGAGCACATCCATCGAGAGGTGGGCCTCGATGCGGTCCTCGACGTCGTCGGGAAGTTTGGTGCCGCCGAAGGCGAACAGCTTGATGCCGTTGTCGGGGGAGGGGTTGTGCGAGGCGGAAATCATCACGCCGAAGTCTGCGCCGATGTCGGCGATGAGGAATGCGGCGGCGGGCGTCGGGATGACCCCGGCGTCGAGCACGTCCACGCCGGAACTGGCCAGGCCTGCGGCGACCGCGGCGGAGATGAACTCCCCGGAGACGCGCGGGTCGCGCGCGAGCACGGCCACCGGACGGCGGCCTTCTGCCCGGCGTTCCTCGGCGCGACGGCCCTGAGTCAGGACGGTGGCGCTCGCCTGGGCGAGGCCCAGGGCCAGGCCAGCCGTGAGATCACGGTTGGCCAGGCCCCGGACACCGTCCGTGCCAAAAAGTCGAGGCATAGTGCCGTCGGCTAACGGATTAACGCTTCGAGAACTGCGGAGCCTTACGGGCCTTCTTGAGTCCGGCCTTCTTGCGCTCCTTGACGCGAGCGTCACGGTTGAGGAAGCCGGCCTTCTTGAGGATGGCGCGGTTGTTCTCTTCGTCGATCTGGTTGAGCGAGCGCGCGATGCCGAGGCGAAGTGCGCCGGCCTGGCCGGAGGGGCCGCCGCCGGTGATGCGGGCGATGACGTCGTAGCTGCCCAGGAGATCGAGGACCTTGAACGGGTCGTTGATCAGCTGCTGGTGCAGCTTGTTCGGGAAGTAGTCGTTCAGCTCGCGGCCGTTCACCGTGATGGTGCCGGCTCCGGGAACGATGCGCACGCGGGCGATGGCCTGCTTGCGCCGGCCAACGGCTGCGCCGGGGACGGTGAGGATGGCGCGGGGCGCCTTGGTAGCAACTTCAGCGGGAGACTCGGTCGAGTAACTCTCCGGAGCCGCGTCAATCTGGTCTGCGATTTTCGCCACGATGGTGTGAATCCTTTTTCTTAGAGTCGAGAAGTCTGGAGGCCGGCGCTACTGCGCGACCTGGCCGAGGGTGTACGGCTTGGGCTGCTGCGCAGCGTGCGGGTGCTCCGGGCCTGCGTAGACCTTGAGCTTGGCCAGCTGGGCGCGGCCGAGCGAGTTCTTCGGCAGCATGCCGCGAATCGCCTTCTCAACTGCACGCGTGGGGTGCTTCTCGAGCATCTCGGAGTAGTTGGTTGCCGTCAGGCCGCCCGGGTAACCGGAGTGGCGGTAGGCGATCTTCAGTTCGAGCTTCTTGCCGGTGAGGGCAATCTTCTCGGCGTTGACGATGATGACGAAATCTCCCATGTCCATGTGGGGAGAGAACGTGGCCTTGTGCTTGCCGCGGAGGAGAACGGCGGCGTGGCTGGCAAGACGACCGAGAACGATGTCTGTGGCGTCGATGACGACCCAGTCGTGCTGGACTTCGCTTGCCTTGGGTGTGTAAGTGCGCGTCACTAGTGTGCTGCTTTCTTTTTTCGAACGGAGGTGTTCGTGAATCCCGCTCCGGGTGTGTTCTAGAAGAAGAACACGATCGATGGAGGGCTCACGTTCGTGTGCCTGGCTGCAACGCACAGACACCAAGGGTCAATAATAGTCGGCCGGCGCCGGACTCGCAATTCGGGCGGCGCGCGCTCAGGCGGGGAAGGCGTCCGGGTGTACCCGTCGGGCCCTGGTTTCGACCGCGCGCATGGCCAGTTCGGCGTCGTCAGGGTATCCGACCTGGATGAGCGACAGCCCGTGCGGCGCCATCACATTGAAGTCCCCGCTCGGGCGCTCCCGTTCGAACCGCAGGTCGATGAGGCGCGCCGGGTCGAGCTTGCCCTCCCCCACCGCGACGCAGGCGCCGACGAGCGAGCGCACCATGCTGTGGCAGAACGCGTCGGCCTTGACCACGGCGACGAGCACCCCGTCGGGGTCGCGGCGCCAGCTGAACTCCTGCAGGGTACGGATCGTCGTGGCCCCGGGGCGGCGCTTGCAGTAAGCGGCGAAGTCGTGCAGCCCGACGAGGCTCGCGGCCGCGGCATCCATCGCCCCGGCGTCGAGCTCGTGCGGATACCACGTGGTGCGCAGGCGCTGCAGCGGGTCGTGCAGGGCCCCGCGGTCGGCGATGCGGTACTCGTAACGGCGCCAGAGGGCCGAGTAGCGGGCGTCGAATCCGGCGGCCGCCCGGCGCGCGCGGACGACGACGACGTCGGGCCGATTGACCAGGATGCCCCGCAGCCGGTGGTGCAGCTCGGCTCCCAGTTCGAGCGTGGCGGGGCGCACCCCGATGCCCTGGCGCGGGCGCACCAGGCCGTCGGCCTGCTCCGCGGTGAGATCGACGTGGGCGACCTGCCCGAAGGCGTGCACCCCGGCATCCGTGCGCCCGGCGACCGCCACCGTCGGCCCGGGCGGGTAGCGTTTGAGGATCGCCGCGAGCCCGGACTGGATCTCGCCCTGCACCGTGCGGAAGCCCGGCTGGATGGCCCAGCCGGCGAAGTTGGTGCCGTCGTAGGCGATGTCGAGCCGGATCCGGATGCTGTCCGTGGTCTCCGGGCGCCGGGAGACGTCATCCGGGGCTCGATTCACAGTCCCAGCCTAAGCCGCCGCGCGGCCCGCTAGAACTCGAGCGTGAACGCGAACTCCCGGTTGGTCGGCGTGAACCCCATGCCGGTGTACAGGCCGAGGGCGCCCGTCGCGCTGGCGGAGTCGACGTCGAGGGTCGCCCGCTCGTGGCCGGCCGCGCGGGAGGCCGCCAGCTGCACGGACAGGAGCGCCTGGGCGATGTGCCGGCCGCGCCAGTCCCGCCGCACCCCGACCAGGCTGATGTACGAGCCCGGGAACCCCTGGCGCTCCCAGTCGTCTTCGTTCACCGTGGTGAGGATGAAGCCCACGATCTCCTCGGTGCCTCCCGGGCCGGGGCCCAGGGCGACGAAAGACAGGTCGCCGCGGAACACCTCTGCCCCCACGAATGCGTCCCAGCCCTCGGCGCTGACCGGCTGGCTGGACCAGTGGTCCATGAACACCTCGTCGCGGGCGGCATGGACGGCCGCCGAAAGCTCCGGCGTGTAGGGCGCGATCCGGATGCCGTCGGCGAGCGCGAACTCCCGGATCGGGTCGGCGAGCACCCGTTCGAGGGCGAGGAAGTGCCGCGCGAGGGTCAGGCCGCCGCGCTCGTACAGGCGGGCGTTCTGCGGTGCGCGCTCGTCGCTGAACGCTATGACCCACCCGGGCAGCGTCTTCGGCGACGACGCGAGCTGCTGCTTCGCCCGGCCGAGCTGCCAGGCGAGGAGTTCGCGGCCGATCCCCCGGCCGCGCAGTTCGGGGTGCACCCCGCCGTGCAACACCGAGCGCACGAGCGTCTGCTGCCCGGGCGGGAACATCACCATCCCGTTGGCGACGATGCGGCCCTCGGCATCCAGGCCGACGAGGGAATCCAGCGCCGGGTTGAAGTGCGAAAAGCCGAAGTCTTCGGCGATCTCGTCCCGCGTGGCCAGGTAGTTGGGATGGTCGACCTGGCCCATGGCCCGGTCGAGCTGCCAGATTCCGTCGATGTCGGCGACCGTTGCCGGGCGCCAGGCGGCGACATCCGGATGCGAGGGGAGCGGCAGCGACTCCGGGGCGCTGACGCGGTCGCGAAGCGGACGCACAGTGTCAACCATGTGCCAACCCTATTCCCGGGCCGGGTCAGAACTCGAGCGTGAACGCGAGCTTCCGGTGAACCGGCTGGAACCCCATGCCGGTGTACAGGCCGAGGGCGCCGGTGGGGCTGGCCGAGTCGACGGCGAGCGTCACGCGCTCGTGCCCCAGGGCGCGCCCCGCCTGCAGCTGGGCGGCGAGGAGAGCCTGCGCGATGTGCTTGCCGCGCCATCCGCTGACCACGCCGACCAGGTCGATGTAGCTGCCGGTGAAACCCTGGGTCTTCCAGACGTCTTCGTTCGCGGTGGTGAGCACGAAGCCCACGACCTGTTCCTGGCCGCTTGGGGCGGTGCCGAAGGCAACGAAGGAGAGGTCGGGCCGGAACCAGCGCGACCCCACGAAGGCGGCCCAGTTCTCGTCGCTCATCGGCTGGCTGGCCCAGTGGTCCATGAACGCGTCGTCGCGCGCGGCGTGCACCGCGGCCGAGACCGCGGGCGTGTACGCGGCGATGCGGATGCCGTCGGCCGGTTCGACCGCGCGGATCGGCTCGGCGAGCACCCGTTCGAGCGAGAGGAAGTAGCGGGCGAGGTTCAGTCCGGCGCGTTCGAACAGCCGCGCGTTCTGCGGGGCGCGCTCGTCGGCGTAGAGCAGGATCCAGCCCGGCAGGCGTTTGGCGGAGGAGGCCAGCTGCTGCTTCGCGCGGTCCAGCTGCCAGGCGAGCAACTGCCGCCCGATGCCGCGGCCGCGCAGCTCGGGGTGCACGCCGCCGATCGCGATCGATCGCACCAGGGTCTCCTGCCGGGGCGGGAGCAGCACCACGCCGTTGGCGACGATGCGCCCGTCCGCGTCGAGGCCGACCAGCGAGTCCAGCTCCGGGTGGAAGTGGGAGTAGCCGAAGTCGGCGGCGATTGCGCCGCGCGTGGTGAGGTAGTTCGGGTGGTCGAGCCGACCCATCGCCTGGCGGAGCCGCCAGATTCCGTCGATGTCGGCGTCGGTCGCCGGCCGCCACTCGGCGACATCCGGATGCTCCGGCAGCGCCGGTTCGGTCGGCGCGGTGACGCGCTCGCTCAGCGGACGCAGTTCTTCAGCCATCCGTCCAGCCTAGCGACGCCCTCGCCCGCGCGCCCTCTCCCCCTTCGCCACCTCCCCCGCGCCACCTCGCCCGCGCGCCCTCTCCCCCTTCGCCACCTCCCCCGCGCCACTTCCCCAGCCCCCGCGCGCGCAGGGCCATTCCACGTTGAGTTGCGGAAAAAGTACCTTCAATTTCGAAACGCCCTCTGCGTCAGGCTGATTGTGAGTCAGTTCACGATCAGAAGGAGGCAGGGGAATGTCGATAAGCCCAGGATTCACCACGGCGGAGATCCGCGAGTTCGTTCA
>NZ_SOHO01000051.1:0-144148 GCF_004403225.1 Cryobacterium sp. Sr8
CGGCGGGGACCGATCCGGCGGGCGCCTGCGGGGTTTCGGTGGGGGTGTCCATGCGTTAAGTCTCCGCCGAACCACCGACATTCCTACCGACAAAGGGCCGGTCAGCTGCGTTTTCGGTGGATAACTTCGACGGGTTGGCGCCTGTGGAGGAAGGGCAGCCGCCGACTCCGGCACCAGTCCGCTCCGTCACCACCCCCCTCAGGGCACCAGCAGGATCTTCCCCACGTGCGCCGACGACTCCATCCGCCGGTGCGCATCCGCCGCCGACGAGAACGGGAACCGGCTGTCGATCACCGGGCGGGAGGCTCCGGATTCGACCCACGGCCAGACATCCGTTCGGATGCCGCGCATGATCGCGACCTTCTCCTCGAACGGGCGCGAGCGGAGGGTGGTGCCCCAGTACCGGCCGCGCTTCTGCATGAGGTGGAACGGGTTGAAGCTCGCGTTCTCGCCGCTCTGGTTGGCGATCACCATGATGCGTCCGCCCATCGCCAGCGCCGCGACATTGCGCGCCGCGTACGAGCCGCCGATGATGTCGAGGATCACGTCGGCCCCGTGCCCGTCGGTCGCGGCAGCAATCTCGGCCGGGAAGTCCTGCTCGCGGTAGTTGATCAGGATCTCCGCCCCGAGGCTCCGGCACACCTCGAGTTTCGAAGCCGATCCGGCCGTCACCGCCACCCGCGCGCCGGACAGCACGCCCAGCTGGATCGCCGTCGTGCCGATCCCGCTGGCGCCGCCGTGCACGAGCAGCGTCTCGCCGGCGGCCAGGCCCGCGCTCATGAACACGTTCGACCACACGGTCGCCAGCGCCTCGGGCAGCCCGGCCGCCTCGACGAGGTCGAGCGAGTCCGGAACCGGCAGCGCGAGGTCCTCGTGCACCACCGCCTCGGAGGCGTAGCCGCCGCCGGCGAGCAGCGCGCACACCCGGTCGCCGACCGCGAATTGCGCGGCCTCGGCCCCGACCTCGGTCACCACGCCCGACACCTCGAGCCCCGGCCACTGCGGCGCCCCGGCCGGCGACGGGTAACGCCCCTGCCGCTGCGCAACGTCCGCGCGGTTGGCGCCCGCCGCGGCCACCTGAATCCGGATGTCCCTGGCGCCGACAGGCAGGTCGTCCACTGTGGCGAGGGAAAGGGCTTCGGGCCCGCCGGGGGCGTTCACGAGGATTGCGCGCATGCGCTCATCCTACGAGCGCCCCACTCGCGGTCGTCGAGTCGCACCGGTGGTCGAGCCGGTCGAGACCCGCCGCGACGCTGGCCGAATCGCGAAGGGCCGGCGAAACGACGAACGTCGTCTCCCCGGCCCCAGCTCCTGGCCTGCGAAGTAGTAGCTAGTTCGCCGGTTCGGTGACTGTGTTGCTCTGCAGGGTGACCGCCGTCTGCGCCAGCAGGCGGCCGTTGATCGATGCGCCGGTGTTCATGGCGATCATGGTCTTGCTCAGGATCGTGCCTTCGAAATGGGCGGTCGTGCCGAGGGTCACGGCCCCGGCGGCCTGCCAGAACACGTTCTTGGCCTGAACGCCGCCCACGAGGGTGACGTTCTTGGCCGGCGCCTGGTCGATGTTGCCGGAGACCTGGAAGACGAAGACGTCGTCCGGACCCCCGGAGAGTTTGACGTCGTTGGAGATCGAAACGTCGGTGCTCCACTTGTAGAGGCCCGGGACGAGGGTGCGTCCGCCGATCTCTCCGGCGCCGAGGTTGACGAAGTCCGGATTCACGCGCCCGGCCGCATCGGTGTACGCGATACCCATGTCGCCGACTGCGCTCGTGAGCAGCGTGGAATCCGTGACCTTGCAGGCCGGGCCAGCGGCGTCGACGGAGTAGATCGTGCCGGTCACCTCCGGGCAGGTCAGCAGGATAGCCGCGCCGGTGATCGGGCTCGACCCGACGTTGCCTGTGACCGCGGATGAGGGGACATCCGTCACCCCGGTCTGCGACAGGATTGCGAAGGTGCCGGCAACGCCGAGGGCGACGGGTGCCTGGGGGAGCGGTTCCGCGACGGCTGCTCCACCGAAGCCGGCGCTGCCGACTCCGACCACTGCGACGGCCAACAGGGCGGCCAGAAGTCGTTTACGCGGAGTGGATAGGTGCTGGAATTTTGTCATGGTGCTCTCCCTCTCAATGGACCCGCAGGATGCGGATTGGGCAGGGCCGCGGTGGGCGCGGTCTCCGATGCTGCACATCGGGTTTCTGGGCGTTGGCCACCTGCGCCCCTGGCCTGATTCACCCAAAGAAAGAGAGCCCCCGGTCCCACGATCAACGGGCGTCCACCACGCACTCTTGTGTGCACGCCCCACGGGACCGATTCCAACGAATCGAATCTGTCTACCCCAACAGTAGGGGTGCCCCGGCTGCCCAGCGTGAAGCCCGGAGGCGTGTTCTCCTGACGTTCACCCCGGTGGTCGAGCCCTCGGTGGTCGAGCCCTCGGTGGTCGACCCAGGTTCACCGGACACCCCTCACCGAAAGCGAAGAACCGCGAGTGCCTTCTCCGACAGCGGGCTGCCGGCTCGCTTTGCCGCATAGAGCGCGGCGCCCACGACGGGGCTGAACAGGGGTGGGCGCAGGTCGTAGTTCGGATTGTCCGCGACCAGGGCGTCTTCGAAGCCCCGGCGAATGAACTCCGCGTTGAACATCCCGCCCGAGTACGACACGGGGACAAGGTCGTCCACGCCGAAGCCGAGTTCGACCCGCGTGGTTTCGACGATCGTGGCCAGTTCAACGCACGCGTCGGTCAGAATGCCGGCGGCAACGGCGTCACCCTGCAACTCCGCTTCGACGACCGTCCTGGACAGGTCGGCGATGGCGCTTCGCCGGCCCTGCCAGCGGTCGACCACGATGTGGATCAGGTCGAGGTCGCTTGTCACGCCGACCCGCGATTTGATCGCGTCGTACAGGGGGCCGCGGGGGAGTCGGCCATCACTCATCCGAGTGAACGCGTTCAAGCCTCGGATGGCGATCCAGTATGCAGAGCCCTCGTCGCCGAACAGTTCGCCCCATCCGCCGGCTCGATAGCCCAGGCCGTCACGCTCTCCATAGGTCATGGAGCCGGTTCCGCTGATGACGTTGATGCCGTCGATGCCGCCCAGTGACCCGGCCCAGCCGCAGACCATGTCGTTGTCGCAGGAGTACCGGTCGTGGCCGAGAACGTTACGGGGAAGCGCGTTCAGGGTTTCCACGTCGCCGCTCGCCTCGCCGTAGCCGGGCAGGCTGAAGAAGGCCTGACGGATGTCCGCTGGTTCGACGCCCGCAGCGCGGCACACCTGGCCGACACCGTCAGCGAGCACCCGTTCGACGAGCTCGATTCCCTCGGTGAAGTAGTAGCAGCTCTGCGTTTGTGCCTCGGCCAGGATCTGTCCCGAGTCGTCGAGGAGCACGAAGGCGGTCTTTGAGCCGCCACCGTCGACGCCCAGGAACAGCGTCACGGCCGGGCGCTCGCGCCCGCGGCTGCGCCCGCGGCTGCGCCCGCGGCTGCGCCCGCGGCAGGAAGCAACGGGTGGATGGTGACGCCCTGCACAACGCGGTTGACGTCGCCTCCGGGGAACGGGTTGTCTGCTGTCGTGCCGAGCTGCAGGGCGAACGACAAACCCAGGATCTGTGCCACGACGACGTAGCCTACGGCAAGGTACGCGTCGTTCAGGCCGGCCAGCCCCTCGAGAACCCACGATTCGCCGAGCGACGAAGGCAGCGGCTCTGAGGCGATCACGATGACGCTTTCCGGCTTCTGGGTTGAGCGGAGCTCGGCGATGATGTCCAGGTCGTACTGGCGGGTGTACGGGTCCGATGACACGTAGACGAGCACGAGCGTGCGGTCGTCGAGCACGGCCTTGGGGCCGTGGCGAAAGCCCAATGCGGAGTCGAAGTAGGTGACGACCCGGCCCGCGGTGAGCTCCAGGAGCTTCAGGGCCGATTCGCGAGCCAGGCCGGTCAGCGGGCCGCTTCCCAGGTACACGATCCGGTCGTATCCGCCCGCGGCGAGCTGGCGGATCGCCTGCTGCCGGGACTGGATGACCTGCGTCGCGGCGGCGGCGAGGGCGCTGACTGCTGCGTCATTCTCGCCCCCCAGGATGAGCAGGCACGACAGCAGCATCGACGTGAAGCTCGAGGTCATCGCGAACCCCTCGTCGTTGGAGCGCTCGGGCATCAGCACGGTCATGGACTTCTCGCGACCCTCGTGCTCCCGGTAGAGGCCGCCGACCCGGTCGCAGGTCAGCACCAGGTGGCTCACGTCGGTGAGGCATTCGTCGGCCAGGCGGGTCGCGGCGATGCTCTCCGGGCTGTTGCCCGATCGAGCAAAGGAGATGAGCAGTGTGGGCAGATCCTCCGCGAGAGCGTCCCGCGGGTTCGAGACGATGTCTGTGGTCGCGAGGGCGTCGACGCGACGGTCGAGAAGCCGGGAGAGGGCCGGAGCCGCGATCTGCCCGACGAAGGCGGACGTGCCGGCCCCGGTCAGCACGATTCGCAGGTCGGGGCGGGCCAGCAGCGGCGCGAGGAACGCATCCAGATCCTGGCGCAGTGCCGCAATCGCGGATGCGGCCTCGCCCCAGACCTCGGGCTGCTGGAGGATCTCGCGGACCGTGGCTACAGAGCCGGGGCCGGGGGTGAGGACGCCGGGTGAGGTGAGCGGACTAGTCATTAGTAAATACTGCGACATACTGCGTGGTTCACGCAATATCACGAGCGTTTTGGCGCTAAAGTGGGCACAAACAATGCGCATTTGAGACAAGAAAGCGAATCATGTCCACTGACGGCTACTTCGAAGCCCATCCTCGCGCAGTATCGGCCAAGCGCTCCGACCGGATGCGATCGATCCTGTCCGCGCTTCATGAGCAGAACGCGGTGTCCCTGGCCTCTCTCGCCAGCGAACTCGGGGTGTCTGCCGCGACCCTCCGGCGCGATCTGGCCGACCTCGACGAGCAGGGCCTGCTCGTGCGAACCCACGGGGGCGCCCGCGCATTGGACTCCCACAGTGAGATCCCGGTCCGGCTTCGCGACACCCAGTTCAGGGAAGCCAAACAACGCATCGCCCGGCGCGCGGTCGAAATGATCCCCTCCGGGCCGTACGCCGTGGCGATCAGTGGCGGCACCACCACGGCGGAAGTGGCCAGGGCCCTCGGCAATCGCACGGAGTTGACGATCGTGACCAACTCGCTCACGACCGCCCTGGAGTGCGCGGCGCGGCCCCAGCTCAAGGTGATCATCACCGGCGGGGTCGTGCGGTTGAGTTCGTTCGAGGCGGTCGGGTCGCTGTCGGAGAACACGTTCAAGGCGATCAACGTGGGCACGGCCATCCTCGGTACCGACGGCATCACGGCCGCCGGCGGGGTGACGACGCACGATGACACCGAGGCCCGCACGAACAACGCGATGGTCGCCAGCGCCCAGCGAGTGATCGTGGTGGCCGACGGTTCGAAGGTCGGGCGGGTGACGCTGGCGAAGATGGCGGATCTGTCCCAGATCAGCGACTTGATCACCGACTCGAATGCAGACCCGGTCGAGCTGGAGCGCATCGCCGACGCCGGCGTGCAGGTGCACGTCGTCGATCTCACCGGGGCGCGGCCGTCACGTCCCAAGCAGGCGAAGGCCGCCTCCCCGGACGCTTGACCGCCCCCGGCTACTTCACGCTTCCGGCGAGCAGCCCGCTGACGATGTACTTGTTCAGGATCAGGGCAATGGCCGCGGGAACGGCGATGGCGATGATTCCGGCGGCGCTGAGCAGCGAGAAGGGCACGACGTGCCTGCCCTGCAGCGCGGCGATGACGACAGTCAGAGGCTGCGTCGACAGGTCGCTCGACAGCACGAGCGGGAACAGGAACTGGCCCCACGCGAACAGGAACGTGATGATCGCGGTGGAGATGATTCCGGGCAGGGCCAGGGGAATCACGATGTGCCACAGGATCTTCATCCGGCTGGCGCCATCCATGGTTCCGGCTTCCTCAATGGCTAACGGAAGACTCTTCATGTAGTTGTAGAGAATCCAGGTCGCGAGCGGGAGGAACCCCGAGACGTACACGAGCACGATGCCTGTATACGTGTTCACGAGGCCGAATGTGCTCAGGATGCGGTAGATCGGGATCAGGGTCGTGTACGCCGGGAATGCCATCGTGGCGAGCACGGCGTAGAACAGGATCTTCCCGCCCCGGAACTTCATCCGGGCGAATGCGTACGCCGCGAGCGTCGCCAGCACGACGGTGATCACGGTGGCCAGCGTGCACTCGATCAGGATGTTGATGGAGGACTGGCGAATCGCCGCTGCGGTCTCACCCTCGCCGGTGAGCAGCGCCAGGTAGTTGGACAACGTCGGGGTGGGCGGAACGTAGTTCGACGGCTTCGAGCTCACCTGGGCATCCGTTTGGAGGCTGGTGTTCAGCGCCCAGTACACGGGGACGAGGGACCAGATCACGATGAAGGCGACTCCGAACCATCGGAACCAGTGCGGACGGCGATTCATCAGTACTCCACAGGGCGGTAGACGAGCTTGAGAATTCCGAGCGACAGCACCAGCGTGACGATCGTGATGATGAGCGACAGCGCGTACCCCTGCCCGAAGTCAAGGTTTTGGAAGCTGATGAAGTAGGTCTGCATGGTGAGGGATGCTCCGGTGCTGGCAGCGCCGTTGAGAATGTAGGGCTGGTCGAAGATGTTGAGGGTCGCGATCACCGCCTGCACCATCGCGATGGTGATGCCGGGCGCGGTGAGCGGCAGGGTGACCGACCAGAACACCTTCCACGGCGACCCGCCGTCCAGGCTCGCGGCTTCATAGAGTTCATCGGGGATGTTCTGCATTGAGGCCAGCACGAGCAGGGTGGAGAGCGGGGTGATCTGCCAGACCTGCACCATCTCGATGGCCAGGATCGTCATGAATTTGTTCTGGCCGAGGAAGACCTGGTACGTGTCGATCAGGTGCATGGACGTCAGCAGGCTGTTGACCAGGCCGGTATTGCTGTCCCAGATGTTGCTCCAGATGATCCCGTTGACGACGCCCGGGAGGGCCCAGGGCAGAATCAGCACGGCGATGAGCAGGGAGCGACCGAGGAACTTCTTGCGCAGGATGACCGCGAAGAACACCGCGAGCACCGTCGACAGGATGACGCCGACGAGCACGTAGATCACCGTGTTGCCCATGCTCGAGAGCACGCCGGCGTCGTTGAACAGGTTGACGAAGTTTTCAAAGCCGTTGAACCGCACGGGCGGATTCAGCGCCTGGTCCTTGAAGAACGAGGCCACGATCGTGAAGAGCGCGGGGATCAGGGCGAGGCTGATGATGAAGAGTGCGAGCGGGGTGACGAGCGCGTAGGGCAGGATGTCGAATCGGCCGCGCCGTTTGGCCCTGGGGGACGCGAGCTTCGCGCGTCCCCCAGGGCCTACGACTGGGACGTTCTTGATCCGGGTATCAGAGTTCACCGTTGCGTTTCAGGTCGGGTTGCGCGTCGGGTTCGGGTCACGAGCCGCTTGAGAGCTTGTCAGCGGTGTCGGAGATCGCCTTCATCGCATCCTTGACGCTGATGGAGCCCGCTGCGGCAGCGTGCAGGTTCGTGTTGACCGCTCGGGAGAACTCGGGGTACCAGGCAGGCGCGCCCTCGGGGAAGACCGGCCGGGCGCTGTCCTTCAGGATCGAGGTCAGCACGTCTCCGCCGGCCAGCTTGCCGTCCGCGGTGAGCTGCTCGATGGCGCTCAGGCGAGAGGGGAGGAAGTAGCCAGGGAAGACGTTGTCGGGGCCTTCGCCGCCGGCGAATCCGTACTGGGCCTTCTGGGAGGTGAACCACTCGATGAACTTGGCGGCCGCCTCCTTGTACTTGGCGGTGACGGGAATCCCGATGCCATCCGGGTTGCTGACGTTCGGTCCGACACCGTCGACGCCGGGCGTGGGCAGGTAGGCGACCTTGCCGACGACGCTGGACGTGTCGGGGATGTCGTAGAGGCTGCCGACGTTTCCGGAGTAGTCAGCGAACGTGGATGCGACGCCGCCCTTGGCCATGAGGGTCTGCTGGCCCTGCGTGTCGCTCACGTTGATGTTTCCCGGGGGAACGAGCCCGGACTTGACGCCGTTGACCATCCACTCGGCCGCCTTGTAGCCGGCGGAGTCGGGGTCAGAGAACTGCGGCTTGCCGTCGCCGTCGAGGACGGTTCCGCCGAAGGCCGCGGTGGTCTGGTACCAGTAGGTGGACAGCCCTTCCGCCGCGGCGAAGGGGATGTTCAGGGGGTACTCGGCTACGCCGCTCGACTTCAGCTTCTCCAGGTCCGCGGTGTATTCCGCGATGGTGGTCGGCATCGTCGTGATCCCGGCCTTCTCGAACAGCTCCGTGTTCACCGTCGTGGTGAGGAAGGATGCGTCGAAGGGGATGCCGACAACGTGCCCGTCCGACACGAAGGAGTCCAGCTGCGGCATGTCCTTCTTGTAGGAGTCCGTGTCCAGGTAGTCCTCCAGGGGTTCGAACCACTTCAGCGTGCCCAGCTGGCCGACCCGCGACCAGTCCACGTCGGTGGCGTCGGCGAAGTACGTCTTGGCGGCCGATGAGGCAGCGATCTTGGTCTGGAGGCTGTCCCAGTCGATGGTCGACCACTTGACCTTGATGCCCGTGTCCTTGGTGAACTCGGCAAGAGCGGCCTTGGGCGGCGGGGCCGTGAACAGGGCGACGGTGATCGTCACGCCCTTGGTCTCTGAGGAAGACTTGTTCGCTGCAGGCGCGCAGCCGGAGAGGCCGAGGCCCAGGATCGCCACACTCGCCAGGACTGCGCCCGTCCGTGTGTATTTACGCAGTGAAGCCATTTCAAACCTTCCGTTCCTGGAAAGCGCGGAAAGGCGCTCACCGCTGGTAACCGACCCATGACGATGCTGTCAAGTGAAATGACTGTGCCACACACTGCGCACTTACGCAAGAAATGTGCATAAAAACTGCTCACTTGGCTCACGGGTCGGTCGAAATGAACGGTTGATCGAAGTCGGACCGCTCGCCCCGCCGGTGGTCGAGCCTGTCGAGACCTCAATCAGCGTGTCGTGACCTCTCCGGTGTAGCTGCTGAACTCAGCGATGACTCCGAAAGTGGAGCCGGTGACCGTCAAGGTGTACCCACTCAGATCGGCAGATGGCTGATAGCTCAGCTCTGCCCCGCGCGGGACCATACCGAGTACCTCTCCGGTCGGGGTCATGACCCTTCGATTGTCGGTGGTCACGGCGAGCGATGCGGGCCAAGGATGGCCAGCCGGCGTGATGCGGTTCATCACATAAGCCAGTGTTCCTGCGGTTTGGACCACCGTGCCCCACTCCTCCTGCTGCGTGGCTGCAGGTATCGATTCGGGTTGAGGCGCGGGCGGCTGCACAACGGCCGCGGCGGGCTGCTCCAGCACGGGGAGAGGTGGCTGGGCCGCCGATGCCGGTTCGGTCTGTGCCGCCACACCAGGAAGGTGGAGGCCCGCCACGAAGTTGATCATTGGGTTACTCGGGAGAACGAGCAGGAACGCGGCGAGACTGTAAACCATGACGGCCGTTCCGACGGTACCGAAGAGAATGCCCAACCTGGGTGCCACGGAGCTCGTTGCGCGGCCCGCTCGCCGTTTCCCGAGGGCGTGAAGCCCATAGGCGATGGCTGTGACTCCTACGGTAGAAGCCAAGAATCCACGCTGGGTTGAGTCGTTGACGGGTTGAAACACCGCCATGAGCAGGGCCACCGTCCCAAGGAGAAGCGATGCCCATCCGGCAGCATTGCCGGATCTGTTGTCTCTCACTTGTGCCTGTCTTGTTCTCGTTGGGGTCCTGCGGCGAATTGACGGGCCAGCTGACGGTGCGTCCCAAAGCTGGTTCGCGGGACGGAACGGGCGGGCCGCTGGCCGATTCGCGGAACGGTTCGAAGCGCGGGGGGTTGGATCGGGCGATGGGGACCAATCCCGAGGTCCTGGTGGTGGTGGCACAGATCGATTACCCGTCGCTACGCGCTGGCGAGGAGCTGCTCGGCGCCGCTCGGAAAGCCCGACGACTGAGTCCACAGCGAGCGGTGGTAGCGAGCGTTCAGCACGTCAACCACGTGTCGCTTCCGAAAGTTCAGACCCGCGACCGGCGTCATTGTCCGAGTCTCGACTGCCACCATCTTGTCCGTGAGCACCATTCCCCCTAGGTCGAACTGAGCATGGTGATTGGGGCAGAGACAGAGGATATTGCTCAATTCGTCGCGGCCGAGATGCGGTCGGCCGAGTGCCCGCACATGAGCTCCCTCGGCGTAGGAGCCTCCGTTGACTGTGGCCACCGCCGTTTCACAAATCTGGCACTGGAAGTCGTATAGGCGCTTCACCTCTCGGGCCAGCTGCGAGTCTCGAATGCGCCTAGACACGATGGTGTCCGCGAATTCAGGGTCGGGGATGTTAAGGCTCTGAGGTTCGAGGGGCGTCTGCTCGTCAATTCGCTCGAGGCGGAATCGCACGATCTGGAAGCCGTTCTGCCCTTCCTCCATCCACCATTGAGTGACGAGGTACAACCCGGAGTAGAGGTAACCGGCAGGAGGCGCAAACGGTGACCCTGTGTGCTTACCTCGGATCACGCGTACCGGCAGGGCCTGGGCGAGGCTGGTGATCAGCCCTGCATTGCCGGGAGCATCTGGAGACTGATCCTTGGTTTGCCGCGTGCTGTTGAGGTCTTTGCCGCCATGGCCGGTATAGAGGATGTAATCGCCGTGGTCTTCATCGTCGATGTAACCGCCCGAGACAACGATTGAGTCGGCGCCTTCAGATTTCGTGCCGCTGATCCCCGCCTGGGTCGGGCGATGCACGAAAGCTTCGTGCAGTTCCCGACGATTGACGAAGAGCCGACCGACCCTGACTCCGTCAGGTGTTCCAAAGAATCTCTCCACGTGTGCCCCCGCCGCCAGACTATCGACCAGCAATGGCGCGAGGTATGGGGTGGCTGGCGCCATTTCGAGGGACAGCCGGGGCTTCTCGCGCCCAGGGCTTGCTCCCCAACGAATCCTGACGTTACCGCGTCGACCCAATCGATGGTCGCCCGGTGAGTTGCTCGGACACGTGTCGCCTCGACTGGATACTCTTCACATCAGAGCGCCGTTGACGGGGGAATATTTGGCCGGGGAAATCAAGAGGGCTTACTACTCCGCGCGCGTCCAGGACTTCCTTCGGGAGGATCCCGCCGCGGTTCTCGGAACTCTGGTGTCCAACGCGATCGACGTTGATCAGACACAGCGCGTTGCCTGGCAGCGGCAAATCACAATCCTGAGGGATCAACTCGCGTCGGATCCCCGAGGCGACGTGCACTTTGAATTCGCGATCCCTCGAGTGGGCCGAAGAGCAGACGTCGTGCTGGTCAAGGACGCTGCCGTCTTCGTTGTGGAATTCAAAGTCGGATCGAGCAACTACGGGAGTCTCGATATTCGGCAAGCGCACGGGTACGCGGTCGACCTCAAGAACTTCCACGGCGCCAGTGAATCAGTGGCCCTGGTGCCCGTGCTCGTCTGCACTGCCGCCGACACGCGAACCATCCAATGCCAGTTCGCTCCAGACGGAGTCGCACTTCCGCTTCTGTCGAACGGTTCCAACCTGGGCTGGATCTTGGCCAACGTCGCGAATGATCCCGATCATGAGGTCGTGGATGCAGACGAGTGGGCGAGGGGTTCGTACCGGCCAACACCGACCATTGTCGAGGCCGCTCAATACCTGTACGCGAACCACAGCGTCGCTGCGATTGCCCAAAGCGGGGCCGCTGCCGAGAACCTTTCGCTGACCACGCGGACTATCCAAGAAATCGTGTCGAGCTCGCGCGCACGATCGCGCAAGAGTATCTGTTTCGTGACCGGTGTTCCTGGCTCCGGCAAGACTCTGGCGGGGCTGAACATAGCGACCGTGCTCGACTATGAGGGACCGCAGTCAGATCCAGATCTGGCTGTCTTTCTCTCGGGTAACGGCCCGCTCGTCGCTGTCTTGCGTGAAGCTTTGGCTCGAGATTCCAAGGGGAGGGACGAGACGCAGTCGATCACGGATGCGCGGAGGCGAACCGAGAGGTTCATCCAGAACGTGCATCATTTTCGAGATGAGACCCTGCGAGACGATCGGGCCCCTGTCGAGAAGGTTGCGGTCTTCGACGAAGCGCAACGGGCGTGGGACCTGCGCCAGACCGCGAAGTTCATGTCGGCCAAGAAGGGCATTGATGGGTTCGACATGTCCGAGCCTGAGTTCCTCATGAGTGTCATGGATCGTCATGAGGATTGGTGTGTCATCGTCGCCTTGGTCGGTGGCGGGCAGGAACTGAACACCGGCGAAACTGGGCTTGGCGGATGGTTCAGTGCGTTGGACGAGCGATTCGCAGAGTGGGACGTCTACTACTCGGGTCAGATCTCGCAGCCGGCGTACGACGGAGGCGACGTTGACTTCGGTGCCCTGGCCTCTAAGCATCGAGTGTCGGAGTCACACCCAGGGCTTCACCTCTCCACGTCGATGCGGTCGTTTCGCGCGGATCATCTGTCGCATTTGGTGCACTACCTGATCCAGAACGAACCTGATTTGGCGCTATCGGAGTACGAGAAGTTTCGCAGTAAATACGAAATCTTTGTCTCGCGTGACATCCAGGAAGCGCGTGACTGGTTGGTCTCCAAGGACCGCGGATCGGAGACTCGAGGGATGTTGGCCTCGTCGGGCGGGATGCGACTCCGCCCCTACGGGATTCACGTCAAGAATGAACTCGAACCCGAGCACTGGTTCCTCGATGGCCCGTACGACATTCGTTCGAGCCATCTGCTGGAGGTTATCGCTACCGAGTTTGATGTCCAGGGCCTCGAGCTCGATTGGTGTTTGGTCGGCTGGGATGGGGATCTGAGGCACAACGGATCTCGTTTTGAACACTGGCAGTTCAAAGGAACGAAATGGCAGCAACGAGGACAGATGGAGAGCCGCAAGTTTCTCGAAAACGCCTATCGAGTTCTTCTCACGAGGGCGCGGCAGGGAATGGTCATTTTTGTACCCGCCGGCGATGCGCTCGATCCAACTCGTCCCCCGAGCTACTACGACGACACCTATGACTATCTGATGCGCTGCGGCCTGACGCCCTTGGGTCACGGCCGATAACCACTTGGGGGCGGGCGCGCTTGTCGCTCCCCGAACTGGCGGCTGGCGGCCGGGCGGCCCGCACCGGTACGGTCAACGCATGCCGACTGATCTCACGTTCATCCTGTTCCTTGGAGTCTTCGCGGTCCTTGCGGCGTTGTTCCTCGCTTGGAAGAAGCGCTCTGGCCGTCGCAAGGCAGCAGCAGCAGTCGCGGCGAGGAAGTCGAAGAACAGGACTGGACCGGTCTGGATGACCGAGTACGGGACGCATCCGCTCGATCTCGACTAGACGTGCGGCGACAAGTCCCAGCCCTGAGACCGCCCATCGCTCCCGGGAGTGCGGAAGACCTCAGCGCTGCGAATCATCGACCGGGATCCACCGGCATCCGACCGCGGCGAAATCGCAGACCCTGCGGTGGTTCGATGTGCGCATCCTGCTCAGTGAAACTACGATGGGTTGAGCAAGGGGCCTCCACGTTTACCGCCGGATCGGCAGGCCCGATCAGCGAAGATCAGAGCACTTAATGGAGGCGTTTCTTTTCATGTCGTCAGAATCCACCCGCACGGGTCAGTCCCCGACGGGTAGCGAGCTCGAGGCCTTCATCGCCGACTACTACGAGCACCTTGCGGGTGAAGACGCCCAGGCCTACGACGTGAACGTTTTGCGCGCGCGCGCCAGCTACCACTGGCAGGTCGCGCGCAACCGGCGGCCGAAGACCGCGAACGTCGAGATCCGCAACGAATCCGGCCGCAGCGTCGTCTACATCGTCACCGACGACATGCCCTTCCTCGTCGACTCGGTCAACGCCGAACTCGTGCGCCAGCACTCGGCCATCCACCTGGTCGTGCACCCTCTCCTCGCGGTCACCCGCAACCGGGTCGCCAACGACCTCATCGACGTCAACCGGATTCCGTCCAGCGTCGGCATTTCCAGCGGCGACACCTCCGCGATGCCCGACATCTCCCACCTGCTCGGCAACGACGACGACGCCCCGCACCTCGAGTCCTGGATCGCGATCGAGATCGACCGCGCCACCGACGAGCAGCAGGGCAAGCTCATCGCCGGCCTCACCCGGGTGCTCAGCGACGTGCGGGCCGCGGTGGACGACTGGCAGCCGATGCGCGCGAAGTCCGTGCTGATCGCCGACGCGCTCGGCAAGGTCGCCCACGCCGAGGGCATCCCGGACCTCAACCAGACCCAGGAACTGCTGCGCTGGCTCGACCGGGACAACTTCACCTTCCTCGGCTACCGGGAGTACGACCTGGGCACCGTTGACGGCGAAGACGTGCTCACCATCCGTGACGGCAGCGGCCTCGGCCTGCTGCGCTCCTCCGAAGACGGCCACCAGATCCAGCACCTCACCGAAGCCGGCCGCCTGATGGCGCGCGAGCGACGCGCCCTGGTGATCACGAAGGCGAACTCGCGCTCCAGCGTGCACCGCCCCGCCTACTTCGACTACATCGGCATCAAGAGCTTCGACGAGAACGGCAACGTCAACGGCGAGCAGCGCTTCATCGGCCTCTTCGCCGCCAGCGCCTACACGAGCTCCGTGCGGGCCGTGCCGATCCTGCGTGAGAAGGTCGACGCCGTGATGGCCAAGATCGGCTTCCCGGTCGGCTCGCACAGCGACAAAGACCTCCTCGGCATCCTCGAAACCTACCCGCGCGACGAGCTGTTCCAGATGGATGTCGACGCCCTGGTCACCACGGCCCTCGCCATCCAGCGCCTGCAGGAACGCCGCCGCACCCGCCTCTTCCTGCGCCCGGACATCTACGGCCGCTTCATGTCCGCGATGGTCTTCCTGCCCCGCGACCGGTACACCACGGCCGTGCGTCTGCGCATCGAGAAGGAACTGCGCGAGACCTTCCACGCGGAGTCCCTCGACTTCGAGGCCCGGATGACCGAATCCGCCCTGGCCCGCCTGTTCTTCCGCATCCGCCTGCCGAAGGATGCCCAGGTCGCGGGCGTCGACGCCGTCGCGCTCGAGCGCCGCCTGGTCATGGCCGTGCGTGCCTGGTCGGAGGGCATCACCGAGGAACTCCGCGAACACCGCTCGCTCGATGAGGCGGAGCACCTGTCCGCCCTCTGGGCCGAGGCGTTCCCCGACAGCTACCGGGTCGACTACGAGATCGAGGATGCGCTCGAGGACATCGGCAGGTTCGAGGCGTGCGCCACCGCGGCCACCGCGGCCGCGGCATCCGGCGACGGGCCCGCGGCGCCGGGGCTGTACGTCTATCTGCCGGATGCGTCGCGTGACGAACCCGAGGCGGAAGACGCCCGGGTCAAGCTCTACATGATGGAGTCGCAGAGCCTCAGCCAGATCCTGCCGTACTTCCAGAACCTCGGCCTCGAGGTTCTCGACGAGGTCCCCTTCGAGATCGAGACCTCCGACGGGCGCGACTTCTTCCTCTACGACCTGGGCCTGAACTACCCGGCCGGCGTCGACCCGGTCGCGACCGGCCGGCTCCTGGCCGACTCCTTCGGCGCCGCAGTGCGCGGCGCCGTCGAATCGGACGGCCTCGACCGCCTGGTGCTCCGGGAGGGCATGGCCTGGCACCGGGTCGTCATCCTGCGCAGCTACGCCAAGTACATGCGCCAGATGGGCAACACGAACTCCTACGAGTTCGTCGCCGACACCCTGCTCGCCAACCCGGCCGTCGCCGGCGGCCTGGTGTCGCTCTTCGAGGCGCGGTTCGACCCCAAGCTGACCGACGACGAACGCACCGTCGGCCTGGCGCACGTGCGCGCCGAGCTCACCGCCGCCATGGAGCAGGTCGCGACCCTCGACGCCGACCGCGTGCTGCGCACCTTCATCGACCTGATCGAAGCGTCGCTGCGCACCAACTTCTTCCAGCAGAAGCCGTACCTGAGCATCAAGCTCGACCCGACCCTGATCGATTCGCTGCCCTTCCCTCGGCCGAAGTACGAGATCTGGGTGTACTCGCCGCGCGTCGAGGGCGTGCACCTGCGCTTCGGCAAGGTCGCCCGCGGCGGCCTGCGCTGGTCGGACCGCCGGGAGGACTTTCGCACCGAAATCCTCGGCCTGGTCAAGGCGCAGACGGTCAAGAACGCCGTCATCGTGCCCACCGGCGCCAAGGGCGGATTCTTCGCCAAGAAGCTCCCCGACCCCGCCGTCGACCGCTCGGCCTGGATGGCCGAGGGCGTCGAGAGCTACAAGACCTTCATCAGCGGGCTGCTGGACCTCACCGACAACCTGGTCGCCACGGCCGACGGTGAACAGGTCGTGCCGCCGGCCAGGGTCGTGCGCCACGACGACGACGACTCGTACCTGGTGGTCGCCGCCGACAAGGGAACGGCATCCTTCTCCGACATCGCCAACGGGCTGGCCGCGGACTACGGCTTCTGGCTCGGCGACGCCTTCGCCTCGGGCGGCTCGGTCGGCTACGACCACAAGGCCATGGGCATCACGGCCCGCGGCGCGTGGGAGTCGGTCAAGCGCCACTTCAGCGAGCTCGGCGTCGACACCCAGACCGAGGACTTCACCGTCGTCGGGGTGGGCGACATGTCCGGCGACGTGTTCGGGAACGGCATGCTGCTGTCGGAGCACATCCGTCTCATCGCGGCCTTCGATCACCGGCACATCTTCCTGGACCCGAACCCGGATGCCGCGGCCTCCTTCGCCGAACGCCGGCGGCTCTTCGACCTGCCGCGTTCCTCCTGGGCGGACTACAACGAGGCCCTGATCAGCCCCGGCGGCGGGGTCTATCCGCGCCACGCCAAGGCCGTCCCGATCTCCGCCGAGGTGCAGGTGGCGCTCGGGCTGCCGGGCGGCACGACGAAGATCAGCCCGCCGGAACTGCTCCGCGCCATCCTCACGGCGCCGGCGGACCTGCTCTACAACGGCGGTATCGGAACCTACGTCAAGGCGAGCAGTGAGACGGCCGCGCAGGTCGGCGACAAGGCGAACGACGCCATCCGTGTGGATGGCCGGGAGCTGCGCGTGAAGGTCGTCGGCGAGGGCGGAAACCTCGGGATGACCCAGCTCGGCCGGATCGAAGCGGCCCTGAACGGCGTCATCCTCAACACCGACGCGATCGACAACTCGGCCGGCGTGGACTGCTCCGACCACGAGGTCAACATCAAGATCTTCGTCGACCGGATGGTCGCGGCGGGCAAACTCGACGCCGCGCACCGCACCGAGTTCCTCGCCTCGATGACCGACGAGGTCGGGCGGCTGGTGCTGGTGGACAACGTCGACCAGAACATCCTGCTGCTCAACGACCGGGTGAAGGTCGTCAACTGGAGCCCCAGCTACGAACGGCTGATGGACTGGCTGGAGGCATCCGGCGATCTCAAGCGCGACCTGGAGGCGCTGCCGACGACGGCGACGCTGCGGGAACGGCTGGAGCAGGGGCAGGGCCTGACCTCGCCGGAGCTGTCCGTGCTGGCCGCCTACGCCAAGATCGAGCTGGCCACGGCGCTGCGGGACAGCGACCTGGCCGACGACCCGTGGTTCGGCAAGACCCTGCGACGCTACTTCCCCAAGCAGCTGTCGGATCGTTTCGACGCCGAAATCGACACGCATCCGCTGCGCCGCGAGATCATCGCCACGGTCGTGGCCAACGACATGATCAACCTCGGCGGCGTGACCTTCGCCTTCCGCACGATGGAGGAGACCTCCGCGAACCCGGCCACGATTGCGCGGGCGTTCGTCGCCCTGCGCGAGGTCTTCGAGCTGGACATCATGGTCGGCGAGCTCAACGCGCTGCCGTCGTCGTTCCCGACCGAACACTGGTCGGCGATCCACCTCGACATCCGTCGCCTGCTCGACCGTGCCGTGCGCTGGCAGGTCAACCAGGGCGGGTCGCCCGCCGTGGCGGAGGTCGTCGCCCAGTACAAGCCGCAGACCGACGTCATGCGCGCACACCTCGTGGACTACGTGCAGGGCGAGGACCTCAAGCGCATGCACTCCCTGCTGCAGACGGCGAAGGACTGGGGCGTTCCGGAGGATCTCGGACGCCGGTGGATCGAGCTCTTCGAGGCTTTCGCGCTTCTGGACGTGGCCAAGATCGCCACCCAGGCCAAGGCGCCGATGCAGGATGTGGCCGCGGTGTACTACACGGTCTACGACCGCTTCCGGGTGGACAACCTGCTCGAGCGCATCACGGCGCTGCCGCGCAAGGACCGCTGGCAGGCGCTGGCCCGCGCGGCCCTGCGCGACGACCTCTATTCGACGGTGGCCGACATGACCACGCGCGTGCTGGAATCCACGGCTGCCGGCACCGCGGAGGAACGCATGCTCGCCTGGGAGGCCCTCAACGCGGAGCAGCTGAGCCGGTCACGGAGCGTGTTCGAGGAAGTCAACGCCCTCGGCCGCGACGACATGGCATCCCTCTCGGTCGCCCTGCGCCTGATGCGCTCCGTCGTGCGCCGCTGACCCGCCGCAGCCCCTGCACGCCCCCGCCCACCCTGGATTACCCGCCCCGAACGGTGGCCAACTCAGGAGAATCGGGTGCGCCGCGGTTTCCGGCCGCGGAAACACGCGGTCGCGCCTGGCGCGACGACGGAATCTCCTGAGTTAGCCACGGGCCGGCGCGGCCACCACGGCCCCGGCTGGGCATCGCCTCCCATGGTGGCAAATTCAGGAGAATCGGGTACGCAGTGTCATCCGGGCCCGGAAACACGGGGTTGCGTGCGGCGCGACAACGGAATCTCCTGAGTTGGCCACGCGTCAGCGCGGCCACCGGTGAGCGGCGCCGGCAGGGGATCTTAGCCCGCAGCAAAAAACCGGCCTACCCGTCCTGCCGGACAACCGGCCGGCGCTAGTGGCCGCGGGCGATCCACTCCTCCAGGTGCCCGGCCTCGTTGCCGATCGTCGTTGACTCGCCGTGCCCCGTGAGCACGACCGTCTCGGCGGGAAGGGTCAGCAGCTTGCTCGTGATCGACTCGACGATCGTCGGGAAGTCGCTGAACGAGCGGCCGGTCGCGCCGGGGCCGCCGTGGAACAGCGTGTCGCCGCTGAACAGCGTGCCCGATGCGCCGAGCGCCGGCGCGTAGAAGCAGACCGCGCCGGGGGAGTGGCCGGGGGTGTGCAGCACCTCGAGCTCGAGGCCGGCCACCGCGATCCGCTGGCCATCGGCGAGGGGGTGCGGCGGGGCATCCGGGTACATCGAGTCCCACAGCATCGCGTCGCGCGGGTGCAGAAAAACGGGGGCATCGCGCGCCGCCAGCACCTCGCCCACGGCGCCGATGTGGTCGTCGTGCGCGTGCGTGCAGAGGATGCCGAGCAGCTTGCGGCTACCTACGGCGGCGAGGATGGCGTCGGCGTCGTGGGCGGCGTCGATCACGACGCACTCGGCATCGTCGCCGACGATCCAGACGTTGTTGTCGACGGCCCAGGTACCGCCGTCGAGGCTGAAGGTCCCCGACGTGACGAGGTGCTCGATGCGCGCGCCCATCAGAGCACCACCACGGAGCGCAAGACCTCGCCGCGGGCCATCTTCTCGAAGGCCTCCTCGATGTGGCCGATGCCGATGCGCTCGCTGACGAACTGCTCGAGCGGCAGCCGGCCCTGCAGATACAGGTCGGTGAGCATCGGGAAGTCGCGCTCGGGCAGGCAGTCGCCGTACCAGGACGACTTGAGCGAGCCGCCGCGCCCGAACACGTCGAGCAGCGGGATCTCGAGCATCATCTCGGGCGTCGGCACGCCGACCAGCACGACCGTGCCGGCGAGGTCGCGGGCGTAGAACGCCTGGCGCCAGGTCTCGGGACGTCCGACCGCGTCGATGACGACATCCGCGCCGAAACCGCCGGTCAGGGCCTGCACGGCCGCGACGACGCCGGCCTCGTCGAGGCCCGACGAGTCGATCGTGTGCGTGGCGCCGAGCTGCTCGGCCTTGTGCAGCTTCTTCGCGTCGCGGTCGATGGCGATGATGACGGATGCCCCTGCCAGCTTCGACCCGACCACCGCCGCGTTGCCGACGCCGCCGCATCCGATCACGGCGACCGAGTCACCGTGGCTCACGTTGCCCGTGTTCATGGCCGCGCCGATGCCGGCCATGATGCCGCAGCCGAGGAGCCCGACCGCTGCGGGGTCGGCGCTCGCGTCCACCCTGGTGCACTGCTTCTCGTGCACGAGGGTCTTCTCGGCGAAGGCGCCGATGCCGAGGGCCGGGCTGAGCTCGGTGCCGTCGGCGAGGGTCATCTTCTGGCTCGCGTTGAAGGTGTTGAAGCAGTACCAGGGCTCGGCGCGCTTGCAGGCGCGGCAGTCGCCGCAGACCGCGCGCCAGTTGAGCACGACGAAGTCGCCGACGGCGACGTGGGTGACGCCCTCGCCGAGCACGCTGACCCGGCCGGCGGCCTCGTGGCCGAGGAGGTAGGGGAAGTCGTCGCCGATGCCGCCCTCCTTGTAGTGGAAGTCGGTGTGGCAGACGCCGCAGGTCTCGATGTCGACGACGACCTCGCCGGGTCCGGGGTCGGGGATCACGATGTCGGTGAGTTCCACCGGGGCACCCTTCGAACGAACGATGACGCCTTGAACGGTGATGGGCATGAAACTCCTCCGGTTGGGGCCCGGGCAGGACCGTGTGGGATTCCCTTCACACTACCCAATTGCGCTGGGCGAGGGCCCGGTGATCGAGCCCGTCGGGATCCCGCCGCCCGAGTGCTCGCCCCGCCCGGTGGCTAACTCAGGAGATTCCGTTGGGTCGCCGACCGCGGCCGCGTGATTCCGCGGGCCCGAACGCACAATCTCCCGATTCTCCTGAGTTGGCCACAGGGCACCTGTCGCGACCCGGAGATCGAGCCTGCCGAGATCGGCTCCGGCATCCGTCGTCGGCCCCGCGCACTGTGGCTAACTCAGGAGATTCCGTCATGTCGCAGACCGCGGCCGCGTGATTCCGCGGGCCCGCCCCCGCAATCTCCCGATTCTCCTGAGTTGGCCACAGGGCGCGGCCGGGACTCGGGCGCCGGGTCGGGGGATCGGGCGCGAGATCCGGGACGGAGGCTCGTGCGGAGGCCGGAGCAGCCGCAACAATGGAGCCATGAGCTTCGTGCGCGAGACCAAACTGTCCGTCATCGGCGCCGGGAGCGTGGGGTCCTCCCTCGCCTACGCCGCGCTGATCCGCAACTCGGCCCAGCGGGTGGTGCTGTACGACGTGAACCAGGCCAAAGCAGAGGCGGAGGTGCTCGACCTGGCGCACGGGACCCCGTTCACCGGGGCATCCCGAATCAGCGGCGGCAGTGACATCGAACTCGTCGCCGATTCGGATGTCGTGGTCATCACCGCGGGCGCCAAACAGGAGCCGGGACAGACGCGTCCGGCGCTCGCCGGGACCAATGCGCGCATCCTCGAGCAGCTCATGCCGCGCCTCGTCGCCCTCGCCCCGAACGCCGTGTTCGTGCTCGTCACCAACCCCTGCGACGTGCTCACGGTGGTCGCCGAGGGGCTCGTCGATCTTCCGCCCGGCCGGGTCTTCTCCTCCGGCACCGTGCTGGATTCGGCCCGGCTGCGCTGGCTGATTGCCGAGGCGGCCGGGATCGCGTCCCAGAATGTGCACGCGCTCATCGTCGGCGAGCACGGTGACAGCGAGTTCCCGCTCTGGTCGGATGCGACGATCGGCCAGACGCCGCTGCGCGACTGGACCGACGAGGCCGGCACGCGGCTGTTCCCCCGCGAGCGGCTGGAGTCGCTGACCGACGATGTCGTGCACGCCGCCTACAAGATCATCGCCGGCAAGGGTGCGACGAACTACGCGATCGGGCTCTCCGGCGCCCGCATCGTCGAGGCGGTGCTGCGCAACGAGCGCGCGATCCTGCCGGTGTCGAGCGTGCTGCACGGATACCGCGGCATCGACGGCATCGCCCTGAGCGTTCCCTCGATCGTGGGTGCCCGGGGCGTGGAGCGCGTGGTCGACGTGCCGATGGATGACGTGGAGGTCGCGCTGCTGCACCGCTCTGCCGAGGCGGTGGGGGAGTCGCTCAAGCTGCTGCCGTAAGAGCGGCTCGGTCTGGTCGCGCCTATCTGCGGCAAAAGTTGCGGCAGGGTGGCGATAACTCCCAGCTGTGGCGGCATCCGTTGCTCCCGGGGGCGTGCGGTGCGTCTGGGCTGGGAGTCACCGCCAGAGCGGCAGAATCTCCGACTGTGCGAACGCCCTGGAGCGAACGCTCTGCCGCGAACGCTCTGCCGCGAACGGATGCCGCGAACGGATGCCGCGAACGGATGCCGCGAACGGATGCCGCGAACGGATGCCGCGAACGGATGCCGCGAACGCCCTGCCGGGATCGCGCGAGGGCCCCCATCTTGCGTACGATGGGGGCCCTCGCGCCGACTTGGCCGACGTGGCCGGCGGCCGGACAGCCGGTTAGGGAACCATCCAGCCGAGCACCGGGGTGCTCTGCAGGCCGATCAGGATCGTGACCAGCACGAGCAGTCCGAGGCTCCAGCCGATGAGCTTGCGGAACAGGGTGCTCTCGGCGCCTTCCATTCCGACGGCGGCAGCGGCCACGGCGAGGTTCTGCAGCGAGAGCATCTTGCCCAGCACCCCGGCCGACGAGTTGGCTGCGGCCATCAGCACCGGCGAGAGGCCGGTCTCTGCCGCGGCGGTCACCTGCAGCTGCCCGAAGAGCGAGTTGGACGAGGTGTCCGACCCGGTCAGGGCCACACCGATCCAGCCGAGCAGCGGGGAGATGAGGGCGAAGAAGCCGCCCGTGGTGGCGAGCGCGACGCCCAGCGAGTTGGTCTGGCCGGACAGGTTCATCACGAACGACAGCGCGAGCACGGCGGTGACCGTGACGATCGTCCAGCGCAGCTGCACCAGGGTGGCCCAGTAGATGCGCAGGCCTTCACGTGCCGAAACCTTGTAGAAGAGCATCGTGGCCAGGCCGGAGAAGAGCAGCAGGGTTCCGGTGGCCTTGATGTGGTCGAGCTTGAACGTCTGCGCGGCAACCGCGTTGCCGGCCGCGTCGGTGACGTTCAGGCCGGGCCACTGGAACGTGACACTACCGACGACGGCAAGCCAGGCCTTGATGGCCGGGATCTGCGCGATCGAGAAGATCACCATGATGATCAGGTACGGCGCGACCGAGGTCAGCACCTGACGGGCCGGCGGGCGAGACGTGACCGGCGGCTCGTTGTCGAGCAGCGCGGTGGCCGTGCCCCCTCCGGTCGCACCGACGCCCGCGGAACCAGAACCGGAACCAGAACCGGAACCAGAACCAGAACCGGAACCAGAACCAGAACCAGAACCAGAACCAGAACCAGAAGACGAGCCGACAGAGGATGCGGCGGACGAACCAGCGGCGCCGCGCCCTGCGCCGGCCGACCCCGCGAGCAGCGCGGTTTCGGCGGCATCCGCGGCGTGGTCCGTGCTCACGACTTCGGCCGGCTGCCAGAAGCGCAGCATGAACAGAACGGCAGCCACGGTTGCGACGGCGGCGACGACGTCGGTCAGTTCGGCGGCGATGAAGTTCGAGGTGACGAACTGGGCCAGGCCGAAGACTGCGCCGGCCACGAGGGCCACCGGCCAGGTCTGCTTCAGGCCGCGCTTGCCGTCGACGATGAAGACGAGGATGAGCGGAACCAGCACTGCGATGAACGGGGTCTGCCGTCCGGCCATCGAGGACAGGTCCTGCATCGGCAGGCCCGTCACACCGCTCAGGGCGACGATGGGTGCCGCCATCGCGCCGAACGCAACCGGGGCCGTGTTGGCCAGCAGCGACACCATGGCCGATTTCAGCGGCTTCATGCCCGCTGCCATGAGCATCGCGGCCGAGATGGCCACCGGTGCGCCGAACCCGGCCAGGGCCTCGAGCAGCGCGCCGAACGAGAACGCGATCAGGATCGCGAGGATCCGCAGGTCATTGCTGATCGAGCGGATGGTGCGGCCGAGCACCTCGAACCAGGGCGTCGCGACGGTCAGCTTGAAGATCCAGAGCGCGTTCACCAGGATCCACAGGATCGGGAACAGCCCGTAGACGGCCCCCGCCGCTGCGGCGCTGAGCGTCTGGCCGATCGGCATCTGCCAGCCGACGATGGCCAGCACGACGGACAGCAGCAGGCTGGCCAGTGCCGCCTTGGGCGCCTTCACCTTGAACACGCCGAGGAGCACGAACAGAAGGATGAGGGGTAGCGCGGCGAGTATCGCCGAGAAGACCAGGGACCCGAGGATCGGGTCGGTGATCTGCTGGAAAGGCACATCGGTGGAAATCACAAAAACTCCTTTGTTTTCGAGAGTGTGGAACGCAAAAAGGTGAGGAAAGTCGCTTAGTGACTCGAGGGGGCCGCCTTGTCGGGCGAGGGCCGGGTCACCTCCTCCAGCAGTTCGAGCACGTGGCGGTAGTCCTTGCCCGTGGCCCGGGTCATCCCGAGTTCGCAGGTGCGGTTGCAGGAGGCGAACGCCGTGGCGTCCATGCCGACGACGTCTGCCGCCTGGGCCCGGGTGGCGGATTCGGTGAGTTCGGGGTGCAGCAGGCCGCGGTCGCCGGCGAAGCCGCAGCATCCCCAGTTCTCCGGCACCTGCACCTTCTCGGCCACGCCCGCGGCGAGGGTGTCGAGGGCGCCGTTGATGCCCATCCGGGTGGAGGAGCACGTCGGGTGCAGCGCAAGCGACTCGATCTTCTCGTACTCGGGCAACTGCGGCAGGATGCTCGTGGCCGCGAACTCGACCGCGTCCACGACCCGCAGGCGGTTGGCGCTCGTGTCGCTCTCGATGGTCTGCCGCAGCCCCTCCGTGCACGAGGAGGCGTCGCAGATGATGGTCAGTTCGCCGTCGTTGGTGGCGGCGTGCAGGGCGGCCAGGGTCTTCTGACGCATGGCTGCCTGCCCGTCGACCAGGCCCTTGGATGACCAGGGGGTGCCGCAGCACAGCCCGTCGATTTCCGGCGGAACCAGCAGGGTGACTCCGGCACGCTCGCAGAGCTGCTCGAAGCTGAGCTGAACCCCGGGGGTGGCGTCGGTGGCCGGCCCGAACATGGTCTGCACGCAGGCGGGGAAGTACACGGCCTGCGCCGCGGAGGTCGGCGCCGGGCGCTTGCGCCTGGGGCCGCCGCCGGGGAGCTCCGCGGAGTACAGCGGCACGGCATCCGTGCCCAGCACCTTGCGCGCCAGCTTGTTGGGCCCGGCCAGGACCCCGGCCGGCACGTGCTTCACGACGCGAAGCGCCAGGCCGGCGCCGCTCGTGACCGCGCCCCAGTTCTTCGCCGCGACGTTCCAGATGCCCTTGTCGACCGGTCCGGCTGCGTCTTCGCGGAGCCTCTTGACCAGGCTGCCGGTGTTGATGTTCACCGGGCAGGCGGTCTGGCACATGCCGTCGACGGCGCAGGTCTGCACGGCGTCGTACTCGTAGTCCTTCTCCATTTCGGCGACCAGGGCGAGGTTTCCGTCCTGCCTGGCCTGTTCGATGGCGCGCAGGCTGACGATCCGCTGCCGCGGGGTCAGCGTCAGGTCCCGGCTCGGGCAGACCGGTTCGCACCAGCCGCACTCGGTGCAGCGGTCCACTTCGGCGGCCACCGCCGGCACGGCCTTGAGGTCTTTCAGGTGCGCCTCGGGGTCGGGGTTGATGAGCACGCCGGGGTTGAGCATGCCGGTCGGGTCGAAGAGCAGCTTGATCCGGCACATCACGTCGTAGAGTTCGTCGCCGAACTGCGGGCGCACATACGGCGCCATCACCCGGCCGGTGCCGTGCTCGGCCTTGAGCGAGCCGCCCTCGCGGAGCACCAGCTCGACGAGGTCCTCGGTGAACGCGCTGAAGCGGGCCGTGCCCTCGGGGCTGGCGAAGTCGTCGATGAGCATGAAGTGCACGTTGCCGTCTTTGGCATGGCCGAAGATCATGCCGTTCTGGTACTCGTACTTGTCGAAGAGGCCCATGAGTTCCACGCAGGTGCGCGCCAGCGCCGGCACCGGCACGGCGATGTCCTCGAGCAGCGCGTTGGTGCCCTGCGGCCGCGTGCCGCCCACCGCGGGGATGATTCCCTTGCGCAGGTGCCACAGCTGGCCGCGGATGCCGGCGTCGGTCGTGAAGTCGGCCGGCAGGGTGAGCCCCAGCCCGTCGACGACCTCGAGCCCGGTCCGCAGCAGTTCGGCGAGGCTTTCGGGGGATTCGGCGTGGTACTCCACCAGCAGGGCCGCGTGGTCCTCGACGACCAGGTCGCGCACGATGTCGGGCGTGCCGGGCATCGATTGCCCGACCTTCAGCGACAGGGCGTCCATCAGCTCGAGGGTCGCCGCGCCGGTCGCCACCAGCGCCGGCAGCGCGGCGGTGGCCGGCTCCAGGCCGGGGAAGATCAGCAGGGCGGTCGTCACGTGCGGCAGCCGGGGCACCGTGCGGAAGACGGCCTCGGCCACGAACCCGAGCGTGCCCTCGCTGCCCACGATCAGGTGCGCCAGGATGTCCGCCGGCCGCTCGTAGTCCAGCAGGGAGTTCACCCCGTAGCCCATGGTGTTCTTCATCGAGTACTGCTGCCTGATGGTGGCGACGGATGCCGGATTCTCGCGGGTTCGCCTGGCGAGCCGCAGCAGCCCCTCGTAGAGGTCGGGCTCCCGCTCGCGCAGCCGCTCGTCGGCATCCGCTGCCCCGGTGTCGACGACCGTGCCGCTCGGGAGCACGACGGTCACCGATTCGAGCGTCTGGTAGGCGTTGTCCACCGTGCCGCAGGCCATGCCGGAGGAATTGTTGGCCACGACGCCGCCGATCGTGGCGGCCGATTCGCTGGCCGGGTCCGGCCCGAACTTGCGGCCGTACTTCGCCAGCCGGGCGTTCAGGGCCCGCACGATGACGCCGGGCTGCACCCGCACGCGGGCCCCGCCGTCGAGCACCTCGATCTGCTTGAAGTGGCGGCGCACATCTACCAGCACGCCGTCGGAGATGGCCTGGCCGCTCAGGCTGGTGCCGCCGGAGCGGAAGGTGAGCGGGATGCCCTGGGCCGCGCTGGCCTGCAGCAGCCGGCCCACCTCGGCGGCGTCGCGGGCGACCACGACGGCGCGCGGAATCAGGAGGAAGTGCGAGGCGTCGTGGGCGTTGGCGTGCAGGTCCAGCGCGCGGGTCTTCACCCGGGCCGGGTCGGCCACGGCCGCGCGGAGCGATGCGAGCACGTCGTCGGCGAGCGTGTCGGCCGGTGCGCTGCTGGGCCGAGTGGTGCCGAGCAGATCTTGGGTGGTAGTCACGGAAACTCCTTTGTTTCGAGCGAAAAAGTGTGGCGGCGGCGAGCTAGCGGTCGTCGCCCAGCCTCGTGGCGATGAGCGCGCCGATGCGGGTGAGCAGGGGGCCGGGTTCGCTCATGCACCGATCCGTGTCCGGTTCCAGATCGGTGAGCGCATAGGTGCGGTCGAACCCCGCGTCGATGAGTTCTTCCGGCGTGAGCGTGGACTGACCGCAGACGGCGATGGTGGGAACGCCCGCCCGGGCCGCGGCCTGGGCCACGCCGACGGGGGCCTTGCCGCCGAGGCTCTGGTGGTCGAGGCATCCCTCGCCGGTGATCACCAGGGTCGCCCCGGCTACGCGCGTCTGCATGCCGGTGAACTCGAGCACAACGTCGATGCCCGCGCGGCGTTCCCCGCCCAGCACGGCCAGCACGGCGTAGCCGACGCCGCCGGCGGCACCGGAGCCGGGCGCCTCGGTGGCGGTCAGGGCGACAGCGCCGATTTCGGCGGCCAGCACGCGCGAGTAGTTCATCAGGGCCGACTCCAGCAGCTCGACGTCGGCCGGCCCGGCGCCCTTCTGGGGTGCGAAGACGGCAGCGGCGCCCGTCGCGCCGAGCAGGGGATTGTCCACGTCGCTGGCGAGCGTGATCCGCGCGGAGGCGAGGCGCGGGTCGAGGCCGGACAGGTCGACCTTCGCCAGGCGAGCCAGGGCGCCGCCGCCGTCGGGCAGAACGGCCCCGGCGTCGTCGAGCAGCCGGGCGCCGAGGCCGGAGAGCAGGCCGGCCCCGCCGTCGGTTCCGGCGCTGCCGCCGATGCCGAGGATGATGTGGGTGCAGCCCTGGGCCAGGGCGGCGGCGATGAGCTCGCCGGTGCCGCGGCTGGTCGCGCGGAGGGCATCCGGCACGCCGTCGGGCAGGGCGGCGAGCCCGGATGCCGTGGCCATCTCGATCACGGCCTCCTCGCCGCGCACGGCGAAGGCCGCCTGCAGGGGCAGTCCGGTCGGCCCGGTCACGGTGGCGACCTGAGGGGTGAAGCCGGAGCCGACGGCGGCGTCGAGGGTTCCCTCGCCGCCGTCCGCCACCGGCGCCCGGTCGATTTCGAGACCCGGGTCGACCGAGTGCAGGCCGGCTTCGAGGAAGGCGACGACATCCGGTGCGCTCAGCGAGCCCCGGAACTTATCGGGAGCGACAACGATGCGCATGCCTAGGCCATCATCGACATCAGGGAGATCGAGGTGGGAGCATCCGCCTCGCAGGTAGCCAGCTCTTCGAACTCGGTGACCGCGTCGATGTTCGCGGCGCCCATGGCGATGTTGGTGACCTTTTCCAGGATGACCTCCACCACGACCGGCACGTTGAACTCGAGCATGAGGTCGCGCGCCTCCTCGAAGGCGCCCTGCATGTCGCCGGCCTCGCGCACCCGGATGGCCTTGCAGCCGAGGCCCTCAGCGACCTTGAGGTGGTCGACGCCGTAGCCCTCCAGCTCGGGGGAATTGACGTTGTCGAAGGCGAGGGAGACCTCGTAGTCCATGTTGAACCCGCGCTGCGCCTGCCGGATCAGGCCCAGGTAGGAGTTGTTCACGACGACGTGGATGTACGGGATCTTGAACTGGGCGCCGACGGCGAGCTCTTCGATCATGAACTGGAAGTCGTAGTCGCCCGAGAGCGCGACGACGGTGGCCTCCGGATCGGCCACGGCCACGCCGAGCGCCGCCGGCATGGTCCAGCCCAGCGGGCCGGCCTGGCCGGCGTTGATCCAGTGGCGCGGGCGGTACACGTGCAGGAACTGCGCGCCGGCAATCTGGGACAGCCCGATCGTGGACACGTAGCGGGTGTCCGGGCCGAAGGCCTTGTTCATCTCCTCGTAGACGCGCTGCGGCTTCATCGGCACGTTGTCGAAGTGGGTCTTGCGCTGCAGGGTGGCCTTGCGCACGGCGCAGCTCTCCACCCAGCTTTCCCAGTCCGGCAGGAGGCCGGCGGCCTTCCGCTCCCGGGCGAGTTCGACCAGCCCGGCCAGGGCGGCGCGGGCGTCGGAGACGATGCCGAAGTCGGGGGAGAAGACCCGCCCGATCTGGGTCGGCTCGATGTCGATGTGGATGAACGTGCGGCCCTGCGTGTACGTGTCGAGGCCCCCGGTGTGGCGGTTGGCCCAGCGGTTTCCGATGCCGATCACGAAGTCGGATTCGAGCATCGTCGCGTTGCCGTAGCGGTGCGAGGTCTGCAGCCCGGCCATGCCGGCCATCAGCCGGTGGTCATCCGGGATGGCGCCCCAGCCCATCAGGGTGGGGATCACCGGGATGTTCAGCAGCTCGGCGAGCTCGACGAGCTCGGCCGAGGCATCCGCGTTGATGATGCCGCCGCCGGCGACGATCAGCGGGCGCTCTGCGGCGGCGAGCATGTCCAGCGCCCTGGCCAGCTGGGCGCGGGAGGCGACGGGCTTGGGCGCCTCGAGCGGCTGGTAGGTGTCGATGTCGAACTCTATCTCGGTCAGCTGCACGTCGATCGGGAGGTCGATCAGCACGGGGCCGGGGCGCCCGGTGCGCATCAGGTAGAACGCCTTCTGGAAGACGCCGGGCACCTGGCCGGCCTCCATCACGGTGACCGCCATCTTCGTGACCGGGGCCGCGATGGACGCGATGTCGACGGCCTGGAAGTCCTCCTTGTGGAGGCGGTTCACGGGCGCCTGCCCGGTGATGCAGAGGATCGGGATCGAGTCGGCCCAGGCCGAGTAGAGCCCGGTGATCATGTCGGTGCCGGCCGGGCCGGAGGTTCCGATGCAGACGCCGATGTTGTCCGGTGCGGTGCGGGTGTACCCCTCCGCCATGTGCGCGGCGCCCTCGACGTGGCGAGCGAGCACGTGGCGGATCCCGCCGTGGGCGCGCATGGCCGAGTAGAACGGGTTGATCGCAGCCCCGGGCAGGCCGAAGGCCTGGGTGGCGCCTTCGCGCTCGAGGATGGCGACGGCGACATCGACGGCTCGCATCTTGGGCATGATTCTCCTAGTGGTTCTGGTGCCTGGCGGGGCTGGTTGCTTGGCGCTGGTGGTGAGCTGCGCTGGTGGTGAGTCGCGCTGTTGGTGAGTCGCGCTGTTGGTTAGTCGCGCGAGCGGCCGGACAGCTGCTCGACGATGAGCAGCAGCGCGGAGTGGTCGAGCGAGCCGTGGCCCTGCGCGCGGAGCGAGCCCATCAGCTGGGCGGTCATCGCGCCCAGCGGGATGGCGACGCCGGCCTCGCGGGCGGCGGCGGTGACGATGCCCAGGTCCTTGTGGTGCAGGTCGACGCGGAACCCCGGCTCGAACGTGCGTGCGGCCATCGCGGCCGCCTTGCGGTCGAGGATGCGGTTGCCGGCCAGCCCGCCGGCGAGCACGGTGATGGCCGATTCGGTGTCGACCTCGTGCGCCTCGAGGAACACGAGCGCCTCGGCGACGAGCTGGATCGTGCCGGCGACGATCAGCTGGTTCGCGGCCTTCACGGTCTGGCCGGAGCCGGACGGGCCCACGTGCACGATCGTCTTGCCGACCGCCTCGAGCACGGGGCGGGCGGCCTCGACGTCGGCGGCCTCACCGCCGACCATGATCGAGAGGGCCGCCTCGATGGCGCCCTGCTCGCCGCCCGAGACGGGGGCGTCGACCGGGCGGATTCCGCGGGCGCTCGCCGCCTGGGCCAGCCGGATGGCGACATCCGGGCGGATCGTGCTGGCGTCGACCCAGATGGCGCCGGACTTCGCGTTGGCGATCAGTCCGTCGTCACCGCCGGCGACGCTCTCGACGTCGGGGGAGTCCGGCAGCATGGTGATGATCACGTCGGCGTCCCTGACGGCGTCGGCGACGCTCGTCGCGCCGCGGCCGCCGTTGGCGACGAGCTGGTCGATCCGGCCCTGACTGCGGTTGAAGCCGATCACGTCGTGGCCGGCCTTGCTCAGGTTGGAGGCCATGGGCAGGCCCATGATGCCCAGGCCGATGACGGCAACGGTGCTCATTTGGTGATCTCCTCGGTGTTGGTGGTCGGTGCGGTGGTGGCCGATTCTGTGGTGGCCGATGCGGTGGTGGTCGGTGCGCTGGCCGGCTGGGCGCTGGCCAGCCAGGCGAACGGATGCTCGGCCGCCGACTTGTATTCGAGGCCCACGTAGCCCTCGTAGCCGAGTTCCCAGCTCCGATCGAGCCAGGTGTCGATGGGCAGGGCGCCCGTTCCGGGTTCGCCGCGGCCCGGGGCATCCGCGATCTGGATGTGGCCGAACTCGCGGGCGTGCAGCTCGATGACGGCCGCCACGTCGTCGCCGTTGACGGCGAGGTGGTAGAAGTCGGCCAGAAGTCTGATGTTCGTGTCGCCGTGGCGGGCCGTGACGGTTCTGATGACGCCCAGCACGTCGTCGGCGGTGAGCAGCGGGTAGAGGGGTGCGCCGCTGACCGGCTCGAGCAGCACGACGCCGCCGATCGGAGCCACGGCCTGCGCGGCCAGGGAGAGGTTCAGGACGGCGAGGTCGTCCTGCTCCTCGGGGGTGACGCCGTCGACCCGGTTGCCGTAGAGGGCGTTGAATGCCGTGCAGCCGAGGCGCCCGCCGATGCCGGCGACGACCGCGAGGTTGTCGCGGAACTCGTCGGACCGGGCCGGCCAGGACACCAGGCCCCGGTCGCCGGCAGGCATGTCCCCGGCGGCGAAGTTCAGTCCGCTCAGCTGCACGCCGGCATCCGTGATCGCCTTCTCGAACGCGTCGACCTCGACGTCGCTCGGCACGGCGGTGGGGAAAGGCCACCAGAATTCCACGGCGTCGAAGCCGGCGGCTTTGGCGGCGGCCGGGCGCTCAAGCAGGGGCAGTTCCGTCAGGAGGATCGAGCAGTTCACGGTGTACGGCATGTGCGTCCTTCGGTTGCGATCGTCGGATATTCCACAATATGGAAGGGATCTTCTGTCTTATGAAAGAGTAGGCGTGACCGGACGTCGCGTCAACTTTCGACGCGCTGAGCGATGGAGGTGCGAAATCCATTTCCCCCGGTCAGCGGGGCACGATCGAGCGCACGCGTTGCCGCATATTCACCGTCTCGTCGGCCTCGCCCCACGTCGGCGGCGGAGCCATCTCGAGGGTTGCGTGCAGCGCGGCTCAGGGTCCGCGGTTCAGCGCCCGCAGTTCAGGGCCCGCGGCTCAGGTTTCGTAGGGCCAGATTTCGTGGGCCGGGCTTCGTAGGGCTCAGATCGCGTAGGGCCAGATTGCGTTGGGGTCAGACCTGGGACTCAGATTGCGCCGGGGTCAGAGTTCGTAGGGGGCCAGATTGCGTTGGGGTCAGACCTGGGCTCAGATTTCGTCGGGCCAGAGCTCGTAGGGGTCAGATTGCGCCGGGCTCAGATTTGGCAGGGGTCAGATTGCGTCGGGCTCAGATTTCGCAGGGGTCAGGTTTCGTAGGGCTCAGATCTCGTAGTCCGATCCCTCGAGGTCGGTGGGGGTGCGCTCGCCCGTCGCGAGCTCCTGGAACAGGGTCACGGTGAGGCCCGCCGGAGCCTCGAGGCGGGAGTTGAGCGACTGCCACGGGGTCACCCGCGGGGCCGCGATCAGCGCGGCGCCGGCATCCGTCAGCGCCTGGGTCGTCTCGGCGGCGTCGGCGACCTCGAACGCCACACGGATGTGCCCGCTCGGAACGCCGTCGGTCTCAAGCCCGTCGATCATCCGCCGCTGCGCCGGGTTGTGCAGTTCCAGGGTCGCCCGGCCGGCGTCGAGGACCATCCCGCGGGTCCTGCCCTCGCCCTCGTCGTCGTCGTCGTCGAACGACTCCTCCTCGGTGAGGCCGAGCGCATCGCGGTAGAAGCGCACCGCGGCGTCGTAATCGGCCGCCTCCACGACCAGGCGCAGCTGGCGGACGGGCGGCTTCGGGGCGGCGCCCTTCGGGTCTGCGCCCTTCGGTTCGGCGCCCTTCGGTTCCGTGTCCTTTGGGTCGGCGCTCTTCGGGTCCCTGTCCTTGGGGTCGCTGTGATTGCTCATACGTTCAGGCTACGAACGACCACCGCGCCCCACAATGGGCGGCAGATCACATTGAGTTGCGGACAAAGTACCTTCAATTCGCGCGGGAAGGTTCCTTTTCCGCAACTCAGCGCCGCCCTCGCCCTCTTGCGCCCTTACGTCCTTACGTCCTTACGTCCTTGCCCTCGCGCCCCCGCGCACGCCCCAGAAGCCAATCACATTGAGTTGCGGACAAAGTACCTTCAATTCGCGCGGGAAGGTTCCTTTTCCGCAACTCAGTGCGGCCCTCGCGCCCCGCGCACTCTCGCGTCTCGAGCACGCCCCCACGCACGCCCCCCAACCACGCCCGCTGACCCCCGAAAGCGGCCGAGAAACTTCTTCGCAGCACGCATAGTGTCGAAAAGCAGGAGTAGTGCCAACGGCCCCCTGGTACCCGACCCGGTCGCACTGGCACACCCTCAAGGAGGTCGACATGAAACTCACGTCCGCACAGAACGATCGCGCGACCGGGATTCTGTTGGGCCTGGCCACGGGGGACGCGCTCGGCGCGCGCTACGAGTTCCAGCCGCCGCTTCCCGACGAGATCGCGGTGGGCATGTTCGGCGGCGGCCAGCTCGGCTGGGAACCGGGCGAGTGGACCGACGACACGGCCATGGCCATCCCGATCGCCCGCGCCGCCGCAGCCGGCCTCGACCTCCGCGACGAGGCCGTGCTCGACCGGATCGCCGCGACCTGGGCCGACTGGGCCTACGACGCGAAAGACGTCGGCATCCAGATTGGCGCCGTGATCCGGCGCGCGTCCTCGCCCACCGCCGCGGGCCTCCGCGAGGCCGCCGTCGCCTACAGCGCCCGCAGCCACCGCTCCTCCGGCAACGGGTCGCTCATGCGCGTCGCCCCGGTCGCCCTCGCCTACCTCGACGACCCCGACGCCCTGGTCGAGGCCGCGACGGCGCTCTCGCAGCTCACCCACACGCATCCGGATGCCGTGGAGGCCTGCGTGATCTGGAGCCTCGGCATCCGTCACGCGGTGCTGCACGGCACATTCGACGGCGTGCGCGCGGCCCTGGGCCGCCTGCCCGCCGACCGCGCCGCCGTCTGGGCCGAGCGGCTCGACGAGGCCGAACGGAACCCGCCGACCCGCTTCAACCACAACGGCTGGGTGGTCGAGGCGCTGCAGGGCGCCTGGTCGGCGATCACCCGCACGCCCGTTCCCGAGCTGGACCCGGTCATCGACCAGTACCCGTGCGGCCACTTCGCGGCCGCCCTGGAGGCCGCGGTGCGCGGCGGACGCGACACCGACACCGTGGCGGCGATCGCCGGCGGGCTCCTCGGGGCGCGCTGGGGAGCATCCGCCGTGCCGGCGCGCTGGCGCCGCGTGATGCACGGCTGGCCGGGCGAGCGGTCCGGCGAGCTGGTGCGCCTGGCCGCGCTGGCCGTGGCGGGCGGCCGATCGGATGCCTCCGGCTGGCCGGCCGCGCCCGTGGTCGACTACTCCGCACACGGTGATGTGAGCCCGCTCGCCGCCCACCCGCGCGATCCGGGCGTCTGGCTCGGCGGGGTCGCACGCTTTGAGAGGCTGCCCGACGGCATCGACGCGGTCGTGTCGCTCTGCCGGGTCGGCGCTCCGGCCGCCGCGATCCCGCCCTCGGACCACATCGAGGTGCGGCTGGTCGACCGCGACGGCGACAACCCCAATCTCGACTTCGTGCTCGCCGACGCGGCGGATGCCGTGGCCGCGCTCCGCGCCGAGGGCAAGACCGTGCTGCTTCACTGTGTGCAGGCGATCAGCCGCACCCCCGCGGTCGGCGCGCTGTACGCCGTGCGGCACCTGGGCGTTCCGGCGGACGAGGCTCTGGCCGAGATCCAGCGGGTGCTCCCGCATGCGCACCCGATCGAGAGCTTCCGCGCCGCGCTGCTCGCGGCCGAGGGCGCAGGGGCGGGGACGCCGGCGGTGAGCGAGCAGTCGTTGGTGGGCGAGGAGTCGCTGCAGCGGCTGTCGTAGTGCGCGGATGCTCGCCGAGTTTGGCCGTTCCGGTCGAGTTGCCCGGGTGTGCCGGGCAAACTCGACCGCAAGTGTCAAGGTCGGCGTGACGCCGAGCCCGCGCTAGCCGATCAGGGTGAGCATCAGCCGGGATGCCTCGAGCGCCTCGACCTCGTGCGTGAGTGCCGGCTCCAGCCGGAGCAGCGACCCGGGCACCAGTTCGGTGACCTCGCCGCCGGCGGTGATTCGCAGGTGTCCGTCGAGCGCCTGCAGGAGCAGGGTCTTCGGCGCCCTGTGCTCCTTCATCACGTGCCCGGCGTCGAACGTGAGCACGACCACGCGCACGTCCGGTGAGGTGAGCACGGTCGAGTGGCCGAGGCCGCTCGGGCCGATGGTGGTGCCGGCGCGAACGTCGGGAACGAAGGTGATCGGTGCCGCGGGAGTCTCCATGGCTTCACGTTAGCCCTCGGCCCGGGCCGCGCATCCGGTCGGCAGCACATGCGCACGAGCAGCCGGTAGCCGCCGGTCCGGGCGGGCGATCTCCCGGAGGAGGCTCTAAATCGTGCCGAGCTCCGTCAGCTTCGCGTGCAGGGTCGCGTCGCTCGGCTCCACGACGTGGGTTCCGTCCGGGAACACGACAACGGGGATCTGGGTGCGGCCGCTGATCGCGGCGGCACGGTCTGCGCCGTCCTCGACCGCCAGGAGGTCGACGTAGTCGTAGTCGACGCCGAGCGTGTCGAGCAGTCGCTTCGAGCGGCGGCAGTCGCCGCACCACTCCGCACCGAACAGGGTGATGCGCTCGGCGGATGCAGCGGGGACAGCGGGGGCGGCGAGATCGGTCATGCATCGATCTTATGTGTATGCATTTACTGTTTCCCTGGGAGCGCCGCCGGACAAATCCGGATCTTCCCGGGCCACCGAGGCCGCGAACGCAGCCACAGTCCCCGTCCCCGTCCCCGTCCCCGAGCCGATTTCGCGTCAGCCTGTCCACCCCTTGCACGGGGGTGCGGCCAGGCTGCGTGGTTGCGGACGACCCCGCAAAACCGCTGCTAGGTTCTACGTACAGATAGCAGCCGGGGGGCTCAACCGTGAACGCACATGATGTGGTGATCGCCGCGGCCATGCCCACCATCGACGATCTGCTCGCGGACTCTGAACTCTCGAACAGTGGCGGGCGGCACCGCCAGGGCGCCGAGCAGGCCGAAGAAATCCTGACCAGGCCGGACGTGACGCCCCGGCAGCGGGCCCATGCCCGCCGGCTCCTGTCCCTGCACCGGCTGCGGCTGGGCGACTTCGAAGCATCCGTCGCGCAGGGCCTCCTCGCGCTGGAATACCTCACGGCCAGCGGCGATTTCCTGAGCCAGTCGAGGGTGCACTGCACCCTCGCGCTGGCGTTCGCCGATACCGCCCTGCACGAGACCGCGCTCCACCACGTGCTCGGGGCGCTCTCGGCGGCGCGAGAATCCGGGGATCCGGTCGCGGAATTCTGGGCGCTCAGCCGCTCCTCCATGGTGCACGGCGCCATGGGCGACTGGACGCGCGACATTGACCTGGGCCGGCAGGCGCTCGCCCTCGCGCAGACACTGGACGACCCCGAGTCCGCCTTCGTCGGGCTGAACAACCTCGGCGATAGCTTCCTGCAGATCGCCCGGGGCCAGCTCGCGCAGGGCCTGGATGCGACGGCTGCGTTGGAAGAGGCGCTCGTCCTCGTGCGCGAATCCGTGGCCGTCGCCGCGGCGCAGGGGCACTACTTCTACGAGACGATCGCCCGCACCAACCTCGTCAGCGTGCTGATCGGGCTCGGGCAGCACGGCGAGGCGCGCGAGCAGGGCTGGCTGGCCAAGGCCCTGGCCAAGACCCACGGATTCCGCAACCTCGAGGTCGACATCGACGCCCAGCTGGCCGATGTGGTCCGGGCCGAGGGTCGCCTCGAAGAGGCGACCACGATGATGACCTCGCAGCTGACCAACCACGACGTCGAGGACGACCCTGCCCTGCTCACCCGGCTGCACAAGGCGCTGTTCGAGATGCACAAGGAACGCGGGCGGTTCGAGCAGGCCCTGCTGCACCACGAGGAGCTGCACGCCCTGGCGCTGCGCTCGACCGTGCAGACGGCCGGCCTGCAGTCGCAGATGCTGATCAACACCATCGAGATCGAGCAGGCCCACCACGAGGCCGAGCGGTCCCAGCTCGAGGTGCAGATGGAGCGCCTCCGCGCCGAGGAAATGGACCTGCAGGCGCACACCGACTCGCTCACCCGGCTGCCCAACCGGCGCGCCCTCGACCGCCAGCTGCCGCCGATGATGGGACGCGCCCACGACAGCGTGAAGCCCCTCTGCGCGGCGATGATCGACTTCGACCACTTCAAGCGGATCAACGACGTGCACGGCCACGCGAAGGGCGACGAGGTGCTGACCGTGATGGCCACCATGCTGCGCGCCGTCACCCGCGACAGCGACCTGGCCGTCCGCGTCGGCGGCGAGGAGTTCCTCCTCGTCTTCGGCGACACCACCCTGGAAGGCGCGGCGGTGGTCTGCGAGCGCCTGCTGGCCTCGGTGCGTAGCCACCCCTGGGACACCCTGGCCCCCGGCCTGACCTGCACGGTCAGCGCGGGCCTGGCCGAACTCGAACCCTCCGAAAGCGTCTCGACCTGGCTCGCGCGCGCCGACGCCGCCCTCTACGCGGCCAAGCACGGCGGACGTGACCAGGTCAGCTGGGGAGAGGTTGCACCATCATGAACCCCGAGTCGAACCCGGCGGATGCCGCGGCATCCGTCGCCCTCGCCCCGAAGCCGAGCATCGACGAACTGCTCGCCGCCTGTGAGGTGGCCAGTGTGGACGGCCGGCACCGCGAAGGCGCAGAACAGGCCGAGGAAGTGCTGCTCAGGCCCGGCGTCACCCCCACCGAGCAGGCGTACGCCCGGCACCTCTTGTCGCTGCACCGGCTGCGCCTCGGCGAGCACGAAGCGTCGGTGAAGGAGGGCCTGCTCGCGCTGGAGTTCCTCACCGCCAGCGGCGACCTGGTCAGGCAGTCGAAGCTGCACTGCATCCTCGCGCTGGCGTTCACCGAGACGAACCTGAACGAGACCGCGCTCCGCCACGCGGTCTCCGCGCTCGAGGCGGCGCGGGCCTGCGACAGCGCGACCCTGGAGTTTTGGGCGCTGAGCCGCGCCGGCATGGTGCACGAGGCGCTGGGCGACCCCCAGTACGGACTCGAGCTCGGCCGCCAGGCACTCGTCCTGGCCCGCACACTCGATGACCCCGAGGCGCGCTTCGCCGGGCTGAACAACCTCGGCGACGCCTGCCTGACCGTGGCCAGGGCCCAGGCCGCCCTGGGCCAGAGCGCGTCGGCGGCTCTGCAGGAAGCGCTGACGCTCGTGGAGGAGTCGGTGCAGATGGCCCACGAGCAAACCCACTCCTTCTGGGAGATGATCGCGCGCACCAACATGGTCAGCATCCTGATCGAGCTCAAACGCTACGTGGAGGCCCGCGAGCACGCCGGCCTGGTCAAGGGCCTGGCCCAGAGCCAAAGTTCCCGCTACATGGAGCTGAGCAACGACGCCCAGCTGGCCGAAATCGTCCGGGCCGAGGGCAACCTCGATGAGGCCGTGACCATGATGGAGGCCCAGCTGGCGGACCCGGACGCCGAGCAGAACCCGGCCCTGATCATCGAGCTGCACAAGTCGCTGTTCGAGATGCACAAGGCGAGCGGGCGTTTCGAGCAGGCGCTCGCGCATCACGAGCAAATGGATGCCCGGATGCTCGACATGACCATCCAGACGGCCGGGCTGCAGTCCCAGATGCTGATCAACACCATCGAGATCGAACACGCCCACCACGAGGCGGAGCGGTCGCGGATCGAAGCGCAGATGGAACGCATCCGTGCCGAGGAGCTGGACCACGAGGCGCACACCGACCCGCTCACCCGACTGCCCAACCGGCGAGCCCTCGACCGCGAGCTGCCGCCGCTGATGGGCGACGAGCGCGCGAAGCCGCTCTGTGCGGCGATGATCGACCTGGACCGCTTCAAGCGGGTCAATGACGAGTACGGCCACGCCACGGGCGACCAGGTGCTGACCGCGATGTCCAACCTGCTGCGCGCGGTCACCCGCGACACCGACCTGGCCGTGCGGGTGGGCGGCGAGGAGTTCCTGCTCATCTTCGCGCACACCAGCCTCGAGCAGGCCGAGCTCGTCTGCGAGCGGCTGCTCGCCTCGGTGCGCACCTACCCGTGGGAGACCATCGCGCCCGGGCTGACCTGCACGGTGAGCGCCGGCGTGTCCCAGCTCAAGCCGTTCGAGGTCGTGTCGGAATGGCTCGCCCGATCGGATGCCGCACTCTACGAGGCCAAGCGCACCGGTCGCGACCGCGTCAGCCTGGCCCCCGCGTAACTGTCCCGTGCGCCGAGATTGCCGGTTGCGGTCGAGTTTGCCTGGTGTGCCTGCCAAACTCGACCGGAATGGGCAAACTGGGCGTGACGGCGGTGACGAACGGAGGTAGCGGATGCCCAAACAGAGCGCGGGAATCCTGCTCTATCGATTCGCGGATGCCCCGGTCCCGGTCGCCTCGGTGGCGGATGCCGGGGCTGCGGATGTCGTGACCGACGATGTTCCGGCCCCGGGCGCCCCGGCCCTGGAGGTCTGGCTCGTCCACATGGGCGGACCGTTCTGGGCGCGGAAGGGCGCGGGCGCCTGGACCGTGCCGAAGGGCGAGTACGACAAGGGTGAGGACATCCTGGCCGTTGCCCGCCGGGAGTTCGAGGAGGAAGTGGGCGTTCCCGCCCCCGACGTCCCGATGGTCGGCCTGGGCTCGTTCCGGCAGTCTGCGGGCAAGATCGTGACGGTCTTCGCGGCCGAGTCCGACTTCCGTCCGGAGCACATCGAGAGCAACACGTTCTCGCTGGAGTGGCCGAAGGGATCCGGCACGAGGCGCGACTTCCCGGAGGTCGATGACGCCCGGTGGTTCCCGGTCGAGGAGGCGAGGGCGAACGTGGTGCGGGGGCAGGTGGCGATCCTGGATGCGCTGGAGCGGAGCATCCGTGACCGCGGTCGCCCGGGGAGAACTGAGTAGGCGCCCTGGGTCGGATTGATGTCGGGTCGGCTGGGAGCCGATCGCCTACGTGCCCTCAGAATGCCGGGGAGGCTCGGTGTCGAGGGGGGACGCGGCCTCCGGTGGCGCCTCGACGTCGGCGCTCTCCGCGGCCGGATTCGTGAACGGGACCGTGCCGAGCGCCTCCGAGGAGGTGCGCACCGGCCCCATGGTGCGCTGGCGCAACGGGTCGCGGCGCAGGTCGACGTAGAGCGACACACACAGGCCGATGATGATCAGCACGAACGGGGTCGCCGCCAGGATGGTGAACGTCTGCAGCGCAGGCAACCCGCCTACGAACAGCAGCACCGCGGCGACGGCGCCGGAGAGCACGGCCCAGAAGATCACGAGCGGCTTCCACGGCTCCTTGCGGCCGCGACTCGACAGCGTCCCGAGCACGAGCGCGCCGGCATCCGCCCCGCTGACGAAGAAGACGGCCGTCAGCACCATCACCACCAGGGCCGAGCCGATGAAGAACGGATACTGCTGCAACGCCGCGAAGAACCCGGCCGCCGCGCTGCCCGTGCCGGCGATGTCGGTGCCGTTCAGCTGCAGATCCAGGCCCATGCCGCCGAAGACGACGAACCACAGGATGCTGACCGCCGTTGGCACCAGCAGCACGCCGAGCACGAACTCGCGAATGGTGCGGCCGCGGGAGATCCGGGCGATGAAGGTGCCCACGAACGGGGTCCAGGAGATCCACCACGCCCAGTAGAAGATGGTCCAGCTCGCCAGCCAGTCGCCGCCGCCGAATACCGCGGAGTGGAAGCTCATCGGAACGATATCGGTCAGGTACGCCCCGATCGACGACGGCAGCAGGTTCAGGATGAACACCGTCGGGCCGACCACGAAGACGAACACCACGAGCACGGCAGACAGCACCATGTTCGTGTTGCTCAGCCACTTGATGCCTTTCGCGACGCCGCTCGCCGCGGAGAACACGACGCCCACGGTGAGCACGCAGATAATGATGATCGGCAGGGCCGCCGCGGGCTCTTCCTCGAATTGCCCCGTGCGCAGCAGCGACACACCCGCCGCGATCTGCAGTGCGCCGAGCCCGAGCGAGGTAGCCGAACCGAACTGGGTGCAAATGATCGCCAGCATGTCGATCGGCTTGCCCCAGCCCTTGCCCTCGATCCGCTCCTTGCCGAACAAGGCCTGGAACGGGGCGCTCATGAGGTTGCCGCGGCCCATTCGGTAGGTCGAGTAGGCCAGGGCGAGGCCGACCACCGAGTAGATCGCCCACGGATGAAGTCCCCAGTGGAAGAACGTGTACGCCATCGCCGCGTTGGCGGCCTCCGGACTGTTCGACGCCGCGTCGACGAACGGGGGCGGCGTCGCCAGGTGGGTGACCGGCTCGTAAACGCCGAAGAACATCAGCCCGATCCCCATGCCGGCGCTGAACATCATCGACACCCACGAGAGCGTCGAGAACTCGGTGCCCTGCCCCTCGCGGGAGAGCGGAATGCTCCCGTACCTCCCGAACGCCAGCACCAGGGCGAAGATGACGAAGCCCGACGCCGCGAGAATGAACAGCCAGCCGACGTTGCCGGTGACCCAGCCGAGAACGGATGTCGAAACCTCGCCCACCGTCTCGGTGAACAGCACCCCGAGCAGGCAGATCACCAGAATAATGCCGGCGGAAACGAAGAAGACCGTTTTGTCGACGGTGGCCCAGCCCGTTCGGCGCGGTTCACTCACCGCGTCCCCGAGTGCGGACTCGATGCCGCCGCCCGATGGAACCCTGGACATATCGCTCCTCGCTGAACGAAAACTCTTCCTTGATCTCTACGCGAGACGCTACGCGGATGCCGGGGAGATTACTATAGTGGCGCTATGGCTGACCTCGATGAATTCGAACCGGCTCAACCGGCCTCATACACCGGCAAGGGCGATTCCGGCCGCACCAGCTTCGGCCGGCACGGTGACGTTGCCAAGACCGGCGCACGGGTCGCCGCCTACGAAGACTGCGACGAGGCCAACGCGGCAGTGGGCGTCGCCATGGCGGTCGGTGGTCTGCCCCTCGAGGTGACGTCGACCCTCGCCAGCGTGCAGAACGACCTATTCGATCTGGTGGCCGACCTGTCGGTTCCGCTCGACGACCCCGAGTCGGCGGCTGCGCGCATCCGCGAGTCGCACCTCGCCCGGCTCGAGCGTGCCGTCGATCACTTTGCGCAGCAGGCCGCCGACTTGAGCGGCTTCGTGCTGCCGGGGGGCACGGTCGCCGCCGCGCTGCTCTACCAGGCGCGGGGCGTCGTGCGCCGGGCGGAGCGTGGGGTCTGGGCGGCCGTCGAGGAGCACCCGACGTCCGTCAACCCGCTGGGGGCAGCGTACCTGAACCGGCTGTCGTCACTTCTTTTCGTGCTGGCCCGAGGGGCCAATGCCGACCTCGGCGACGTGAAGTGGATGCCCGAAGCGTCGGCGCGGGCGATGGCGCAGGAGGATGGCGGCGACGACTCGGCGGACCAGCCCGCGGGCGACTCGGCGGACCAGCCCGGCTGAGGCATCCGCGCGCGGTCTTTCGCACCCGGCCCCTGTTGCGGGGCCCAGCTCGGTTCTACCATGGTCACGGGGACGCGAGGATGAGGACTCCATGACCATGTTGGCGACCATCAGCAGCGGCCGCGTCGACGTCGATGAGCGCGCGGTCGCCGACCTGTCGACGCACCTGAACGGCGAGCTGGTTCGACCGGGCGACGCGGCCTACGATCAGGCTCGACGGGTGTGGAACGGCTCGATCAGCCGGTTCCCGGGCCTGATCGCGCGCTGTGCTTCGCGGGAGGACGTGATCGCGGCGGTTCGCTTCGCACGGAGCAGCAATGTCCTGGTCGCCGTGCGCGGCGGCGGGCATAGTTTTCCCGGATACTCCGCCTGCGACGACGGACTGGTCATCGACCTGTCGCCGATGAACGGCATCCGGGTTGATCCCGAAACGCGCACGGCGCGCGTGGAGGCCGGCGCGCTGCTCGGCGATCTGGACCGCGCCACGCAGGAGTTCGGGCTCGCCGCGCCGTCGGGGATCGTGACGCACACCGGTGTCGCCGGGCTGACCCTCGGCGGCGGGCTGGGCTGGCTGATGCGCAAGTACGGACTGTCCATCGACCAGCTGCTGTCGGTGGAGATGGTCACCGCCGACGGTGGGTTCGTGCGGGCGAGTGCCACCGAGAACCCGGAGCTGTTCTGGGGAGTACGCGGGGGCGGCGGCAACTTCGGCATCGTCACCGAGTTCGAGTTCGCGCTGAGCCGGGTCGGCCCGATCGTGATGGCCGGGCCGGTCTTCTGGCCCGGGGCCGATTCGGCGAAGGTGCTGCGTTTCTACCGCGACTGGATTGCCGATGCGCCCGACGAGCTGATGACGATGGTCGTGCACCGCCGCGCTGCCGATGTCTCCTATATTCCGGCCGAGCTGCGCGGGCAGCCCGTGGTCGCCGTGGTCAGCTGCTACGCGGGGCCGGTGGATGACGGCGAAAAGGTGATCCGGCCGCTGAAGGCGTTCGGGTCCCCGGTGCTGGACCTGTGCCGGCCGAAGCCGTTTCTGGAGCACCAGGCCATGTTCGACCCCGGCTACCCGCCCGGCTGGTGGTACTACATGCGCTCCTGCGATGTCGCCGAACTCACCGACGAGGTCATCGACATCACCGCCGAACACGCGGCACGGATCACGTCCCCGCTGACCGCATTCCCGATCTGGCACGGCGGGGGAGCGGCGGCGAGGGTGGGCGAAGACGACACCGCCTTCCACGGGCGCGCGGCCGGCCATACGTTCAACATCACCGCCGCCACCGAGGGCGCCGACGGCTTCGAGCGGGAACGCGACTGGGTGCGCAGTTTCTGGTCAGACCTCGCTCCGTTCCACACCGGCGTCTACGTGAACTTCCTGATGGACGAAGGCGAGGAGCGCGTGCGGCAGGCCTATGGCGAGGCGAAATACACGCGGCTCCGCGCTCTCAAGCGCACCTGGGACCCGGATAACTTCTTCCGGCTCAACCAGAACATCGCGCCTTTGCCAGCTTCGGGGTGAGACCCTTGAGCATGAGCACCACGGAAACGAATGCACGGATGTCCTGGGTCGCGTTCGCGACGGCGGTCGTCACCCTCACAGCCGGTGCGTTTTTCATCGCCATGTTCGTCGTCGAGGTGCCCTTCACCGGGCCCTACAACTACGGCAGAGTCAACGACGCTCTCTCCGCGGTCGGCAACGTCATGGTCGCGGTGCTGGTGTGGCACGTGAGTCGGCCGGCCGAGGGCTCGCTGGGGTCACGCGTCTTCGTGCGCCTCGTCGCTGCCGCGTCGGTCGTCGCGGCGGTCTCCTCGGTCATGCTCGCCCTCGGCCTGCTCGCGTTCGAGGCCCCCACCGTCATCGCGATCATCGCGCTCCTCCTCCAGGCTGTCTGGATGCTGTGGGCGAACACGAGCCTGTACCAACTGGGAATCTTCACCAGGCTGCTCAGCCGGTGCGGTGAGCTGGTGGGAGCCGGACTGTTGATCGGGCTGCTCATCGTGGGCGTCAGCGCGCTGTTTCCGTGGTTGACCGTGCCTCAGGTGCTGACCCTCGGCCTCGGCGTCTTCATCGCCGGCGGAGTCTGGCTCGCCTGGCCGTTCTGGTTCGTCATGCTCGGCGTGCAGCTGCGGAAGAGGCCGGCTGGCACTGCAACTGCTCCTATTGCGCCTGGTGCTGGTGCTGATGCTGGTGCTGGTGCTGGTGCTGGTGCTGGTGCTGGTGCTGGTGCTGATGCACCTGCCACGCGGCGCCGGGGCCGGCGGAGTGCGTCCAACGCCGGTTGATCCGAGCGCACCTGCGACCCGGAGAACTTCTTCCGGCTGAACCAGAACGCGCCGGCGCCGCCCGCCCACGGGAGGCATCCGGCCGATCGCTTACGGCATGTCCACGATCTGCTTGCCGAGCGGCATGAGCGCGACCGGGATTAGCTTGAAGTTGGCGATCCCGAACGGGATGCCGATGATCGTGATGCAGAGCGCGATGCCCGAGACGAGGTGCCCGAGGGCGATCCACCAGCCGGCCAGCACCACCCAGACGACGTTGCCGAGGAGGGAGCCGACGCCGGCGCTTCGCTTGTCGACCACGGTCTTGCCGAACGGCCAGAGTGCGTAGACGCCGATCCGCGCCGCCGCGATTCCCCAGGGAATGGTGATGATGAGCGCGAACATGATCAGCGCCGCCAGCATGTAGCCGAGGAAGAGCCAGATGCCCGAGAGCAGGAGCCAGATGACGTTGAGGATGGTCTTCATAATTACTCCTATTCTCTCAGGTCGCGGCCGGCGGCGGGCGCTCAGCGGCGGCGGGCCGGCGGCCGCAGGCATCCGCGCAGCCCCGTGCGGAGCGCGCGCCGGTGCCGCCCTGTGGCGTACTCAGGAGATCTGGTGTCGGCGGCTGCCGCGGCCGCGGAATCCTGCGGGTGGTCGCGCGGGTTCCCACGGATTCTCCTGAGTTGGCCACACGCCGCTTCCGAGACCTCGCGTTCGAGTCGCCGCACCAAGCCGATCGTGGGCGCATCTCCGGCCAGCTGATCCTCGCCGGAGCAGTCGTACCACGGCGCGCGGCCCTGGCGCTTTCCCTCAGCGCTACCGCTTGTGCCAGCGAGCCCGGTCCGGGCTATTCGCAGTGGTGCCGCAGATCATGGGCGTCCCGATGGACGTCACACCGGTTGCGCCTGCCGGCGCGCAGAATGCCCCGGGGTGGACGACATTGGGCGCGGGCGCCGGGGCGGGAGCCGGAGCAGGCGCAGGCGCTGGGGCCGGTGCGACGGGCTTCGGGGCCGGAGCCGGCACCGGAACCGGCACGGGGACTACCACGACCGGCGCAGGGGCAACCGTCGCGACCGGCTTGGGCGCGGGCTTGGCCACCGGCTTGGGCGCAGGCGCGAATCCCGACGTCAGCGCCGGCTGATTCGGGCAGGTCGACAGGATGCGCGTCATGGCGGCGAATTCGGCTGGGACGACCCACAGGCCATACGTTGCCTTGACCGAGATCTGTCGCGCGACGTACTGGCAGCGATAGGACTTGACCGGGGGCAGCCACGTGGCCGCGTCCCCGTCGCCCTTCTGGGCGTTCGTCCTGCCGTCAACGGCGAGAAGGTTGAGGGGATCGTTCGCGAGCGAGATGCGTTGCGCGGGGGTGAGGCGCTGCGCGCCGGTCTGCCATGCGTTCGAGAGCGCGACGACGTGGTCGATCTGCACCAGCATCGAGGTCGTGTTCCCGCGCACGAAGCTGATGGCCTTGCCCGTGTACGGCTCGGCGAGGGCGCCGCTCAGCACCTTGCAGGGGTCGGAGCGAAGGGTCCTGGTCAGGTCGCGGGTGAGGATGTCGTTGCGGGTGTCGCATCCGTTGCGGTCGACGTCCAGCCACGCGCTGCCGAATTGGGCCGTCCGCGCGTAGCCCGTCTTGGGGGCTCTGCCTTTCACCAGGAGTGTCGCGAGCAAGGCCTGCGCGGTTGTGCGGGTGGCGGTGCGATCGGTGATGACGACGGATGCCGGCTGGGCGGATGCCGCAGTGACGTCCGGATCGACCGGCGCTTCGAGCGTGAACGCGGCCTGAGGTCCCGGTTTCTTCGTCGCCGTCGGCTTGGGGGCGCTCTGCAAAGTGAGGGACGTTGTCGCGTCAGCGTCACTGCCGGCGAGGTCAACGGGAGCGTCGTAGGCGGAGGCGCCAATGCTCGTCGTGACGAGGGCGACGACCAGTGCGGCCGCGGCGATGCCCCGGGACGGGATCCTCGCCCAGGACTTGCGACCGGTGACCAGTGAATACAGGGCTGTGCCGAGGCCGGCCAGACCGGCCATCATCAGCATCCCGGGGAAGCCTGCGGAGGCGCTGCCAACAAGAACGAAGAACGCGATGATGGAGATGACAATCACGGTGCCCGGGCGTGGTCGGAAGCGGTGAGGGCTGGCTGAATCACGGGGCGATGCGGGGTTGGGCAAGGGGCTCCTCTGGCTGACACGGCGTGCGTCTCAAACCTAGGCGCGCAGCGCAGCGCTACAGGCCAACGGGCCTCCCGGTCAGGGCCCCAATACGGGGCGGAATCGTGGTGACTCCGGGCGCCGCTGCCAGGTCGTTCCTGGATTGTGGGCGTATCCGCGGTGCAAGGAGCTATTACCGCAGGGTAATCCGGTATCGCTCATTACCTTTCGGTAATAGTACGCTAGGCTACTACCGTTCGGTAATAACGACGGGAGGCGCGATGATCGCTCAAATCAGGTCGGCGGCCGACCTCGGCGACTTCATTCGCCGCATCCGTCTTCAGCACGGCATGACGCAGGAACAGCTGGCGGCGGCGCTCGGCACGACCCAGCGGTACGTCTCAGAACTCGAAGCCGGAAGGCCCAAGAGAGCCGACGAGCGGTACTTCGAGATTCTGGCACGGCTCGGAATTGCCCTCACGGCGGAGTCGACGTCGCCAGGCGACCATGACTGATCCCGCGCTGCGCGTCGAGCTCTATGGCACCCACGTGGGCGAACTCACGCGTGCATCCCGGGGGCGGGCACTGTTCGCCTGGAGCAACGATGCCATTGCACGCTGGCCCCTGCGATCGACGCCCCTGTCGGCGTCCCTCCCGGTCGGCACCTCGAGCGTCGAAACCACGGAGTCGTTCTTCGGCGCCTTGCTGCCTGAGGGCCGATGGCTCGACCGACTGGCCAACGCCCTGCACGTTGGGAGTAACGACCTGGTCGGCATTTTCGACGCAGTCGGGGCCGACCTCGCCGGCGCACTGACGATAGGTGCGGGCCGCACGGCCGGCGAACCCCGGATGCTCGGCGAAGCCGAACTCGTGGAGTTGCTCAGCCAGGCGGCTGGGTACGTCCTCGGCGGGGGTGGCTCCGCACTGCCCGGCTCCCAGCGAAAACTCACCTTGACGCATGCCGCCGGCGGCTGGATCGCGGGGAACGGAACGCTGGCGTCGACCCATATCCTCAAGCCTGTCGCCGAAGCGGATCGCCATCTCGTCGAGGGTGAGAATTACGTGCTGGGCATCGCTCGCTCGCTGCGGCTCCTCCACTTCGATTCGTGGGTGGAGACCATCGGCAGGTCGCCGGTGCTGGTCATCGAGCGATACGACCGGCGCGTGACGGCTACGGGCATTGAACGCATTCACCAGGAGGATCTGGCGCAGGCGCTTGCGCTTCCCTGGGGCGGGGACGACAAGTTCGAACGAGGCAACCCCGGAGCCAGCCTGGCGGCGGTTGCCGCCGCCCTCGATCGCGACCGCAGTATTTTCGACCGCGGCGAGCCGGACCGCGAGAAGCTGCTTCGATACACGGTGCTCAATGTCGCAGCGGGAAACACCGACGCCCATGCGAAGAATTTCTCCCTTCTCCGATTCGACGATGGCCGTTCACGGCTGGCGCCTTTCTACGATGCCGCACCGCTCGCCCTCGGTTTTGAGGCGCCGCTGGACCTGGCCATGTCGATCAGCGGCGAACGCTTCATCACGCGGGTCACCGTCGATCACCTCGTCGACGAGGCCCGCACCTGGGGTGTCGAGTCATCGCGGGCCCGCGAGGTCATTGCCCAGACCCTGAATGCCGTGATCGAAGCGACGAGGCAGCTTCCCGCACATGAGTCGATCTCGACACACGTCCCGGGCCACATTCGCGGCCAGGCGCAGAATCTGGCAGCGGGAAAGCCGGCGCGCCTCGACACCCCGATGCCCCCGATCCTCATGCCCAGATTGGGCACGCCATCGCCCGCAGCACCTGCCCCGAAACGGTCCGGTCCGGAAGTGCCGTAACCTCGGCGGCGAAGCGACGGATGCCATGGCCCGGTCGCTTGCCCCAGCAGGTCCGTGACCAGAAAGCCACGTGAGGTTTAGAACACACAGGGTTTAGACTGATCAGTCGCAGACGCGCGATACGCCGAGCACCTGGAAGGACTTGCGACATGAGTAGAACTCGTGAAGAGCAGCTGAAGCGCCGCCCGGTAGACGAGACCCGCGTATCTGTGATCGCAGGCGAGCTCCGCCAGGCGGTGCGCACGGCGCGCCTCAAAGAGATACGCAGCGCGCACGCCATCACCCAGACGGCCCTGGCCCAGCAGCTGCATGTCAGCCAGAATCGCGTGTCGCGTATCGAGCGCGGCGACATCGACCGAACTCAAGTTGAAACACTTCGCAGATACATCGAGGCCCTCGGCGGCGAACTCACGATCGAGGCCACCTTTGGAACCGAGCGATACATCCTCACCGGCAAGTAGCGGATCCGTCCGCCGCGGCAGCAGGACGCCGCACCTCCAGAAAGGCCCCGGACGGACGTGTCTGTTCCGCGATCACGACGTCGTCGCGCGCTTCATCGCGTCGATGGCGATCCGGGGCATCAGCGTCAGGTCGGGCAGGTCGGCCGTCGCGAACCACAGCGGCTTGCGCGCGCTCAGAAGGGCGTCGCCATCCGTTGCCCACCGAAACGCCGGCCGCTTCAGCACGAGACGGTAGAGGCGGTCGACCGTGTCCGGGTACGCGGATGCGAGACGTGACAGCACGAAAGCCGGTATCGACTCGTCGGCAAGATAGTCGCGCACGACGATCACACCCTTCGCGCTGGCGCGGGCGGGCGGCCTGCGGTGGGCATCCTCGACCAGGCCATGCTCGCGGTAGAAGGAGGCGCCCTTGACCGGGTGGTGCAGCAGCGCCACATCGTCGGCGTCGAGGAGCTCGGCCGGGAACGTCTGGTAGGCGCGTTCCGCGACCGCGTCGATCTCGGCCGGATTCGTCGCTCCGGGCGACGCGACCAGCGCCAGGGCGGCGCAGTCCCGCAGGTAGCGACGGTAGGCGCTCGCGATCTCCTGTCCGGTGCCCGCGACGGCATCGGAACCGAAGAGCGACAGGAAGACGTCGTGATAGTTGCCCACGATCTCGAGTGCGCGCCGGCGCTTCGCCGGGCTGCGGTATGGCCCGGTGGGATCGCTCTGGATCAACCGGGCGACAATCGCCCCGACGACCAGGCGGTCCCTTTTGGGGTAGAGCTGCTGGATGCCGCTGAGGACCCAGTCGTCACCGATCGGGACCACGCGCGACACAACGTAGCTCCCCCGCGTCGCCGATCGAATCGCGGCCGCCCCCATGGTGGAGTACGTGACGTAGGTGAGGCCATCGACGAGGTTGACGAGCGTCAGCGTGTCGCCTTTTCTCGAGACCACCTGGAAGACTCCGAAAACGGCGCGATCGCGCCAGCTCTCCAAGACCTCGCGGTCTGCCGGCGCGAGGTGCGTTTCGGCCAGGAGATAGGTTTCAAGCACGGTCGCGCCGCCCGGTTCCGCGCGTTCAAACAGGATGCTCTCAACGGCATATACCACCGCATCGTAGTCATCGTCGGTGTGCTCAAACGCCGCCGACACCGCCACGCCCAGCTGGGGTTTGAATTCCGGCCCGACCGCGTAGCCCACCAGCTCGCTCTTGAGAGTGGCGGCGCGATCGACGAGGTTGCGGGAATCCATGCTCACCATTGTCTCCGACAATTCTGCCGCACCCGCCGCTGCTGGGCCGGCTTTATCGAGAGAGCCTCGAGCTCACCAGGCGGTTCAGGCTGACCTTCTCCTCGGCCTCTTCGATCGCGAGGGCGCGATGAAGCTCGGGCGGGATGCGGAGCTTAAACTCGCCGCTGTAGGTCCGGTCGGCGATTGGGGTGGGTACGCGCTCGCCTGATGACTCGAGGTCGGCCACGACATCGGAAACCAGATTTCGGATGCCCAGCAGAGCGTCGACCTGCGCGGCGGCCAGCCACGACAAGGAAGGGAACTCGGCGACGAGTCCAACGAACTCGTCGTCTTCTGCTGACCAGGTCACTCGATAGGTGTAGTGATCCACGTTCTTCATCGCTGATCTCCTTTCCGTATAGCCAACGTTCTTTGGATTCGACCGCATCTGCTCGACCAGATCCTTAACCGAAGCCATAATCAATGGTGTCACTATTGACACCAAAGTGTCAAGGATTCGGCTGCACCGGATGCCGCGGGGCCCCCTCGAACGAGGCGGCCCCGCGCGCACTGCCGGGCGATAATTCCCAGCTGTGGCGGCATCCGTCGCCCACCGAAGGGTTGCGATGCCCCACAGCTGGGAATTATCGACGCGACGGATGCTCTCCAGCGGTCTCAGGGCATGCCGGGCGGCTGCGCGGGCGCCCTTCGCGCTGGCGCGGGGCCGGGCATTCCAAAGCGTCTGGGGTCGGCATACTGTCGGGTCATGCTCGCTGTCCAGGCTCGGAGGAGGAACAATGAGCACGAACCCAGCCAAGATGCCCGGCATTCGCGTGATAACTGTCCGCGATGTCGAGGCCACCGGAGACCCCACGGCGGTGGACCGCTACGTCATTGACAGCAGCGACTCCGGTGGACTGATCGCGGTGGTCGAACACGCACTGGCGCCGCGTGTCCTCGCGGCCCCGATCCACAAGCACAGCAGGGAAGACGAATACAGTCTCGTGCTTGACGGGCGGCTCGGCGTCGTCCAGGACGGCGACGAGGTCGTCGCCGAGCCGGGTCAGCTGGTGTTCAAACCGAGAGGCCACTGGCACACCTTCTAGAATGCTGGAGACGAACCGGTTCGGGTCCTGGAGCTGATCGCACCGGGCGGAATCGAGCAGCTCTTGCACCGGCTGGCCGAACCGGGTGGCGAGTACGACGCGGATGCGCTTCCGACGCTGGCGGCCGAGTATGGCTGCGAGGTCGACGTCGAGGCCACCCACTCACTGGTGGAGCGGCACGGGCTTGCGTTCTGAGACGCGCGGGGGCGACGGGGCTCGCGTCCCCCTGGCGGTCAGTTTCGGCTTTGCTTCCGCGGGCGCAATTCCACGGCATCGACGGCTCCGGTTCAGGATGCGGACGGCCGCGGCCGCAGCCTCACTTAGTAGTGGTATCTGGCGGCGATGATGACGAGTTGGTTCTCCTCGACGACGTAGATCAGTCGGTGATGCGGCGGGACAAGTAGCCGGTGAGCTGGTGCTCGAGCGCCTCGGGTTTGCCGATGCCGGTGAACGGGGTTCGCTGCACGTCGGCGATGAGCTTGTTGATGCGTTTCACCATGGCCCGGTCGGTGGCACCCAGTACTGGTAGTCGCTCCAGCCGGCGTCGCTGAAGGCGATGATCACTCGGCGAGTGGACGTGCCGTCGCGGTGCCGGCCCGGTACTGGGCGATGCGCGATGCGCGATGCGCGATGCCCGAGAGGAGGTGCTCGAGAGGAGGTGCTCGAAGGCGATCCACCAGCCGGCCAGCACCACCCAGACGACGTTGCCGAGGAAGGACCCGACGCCCGCGTTCGGCGTGGCAGCCACGGCCTTGCCGAACGGCCGGAGCGCGTAGATGCCGATCCGCGCCGCCGCGATTTCCGAGGGGATCGTGATGATGAGCGCGAACATGATGAGCGCCGCCAGCGTGTAGCCCGGAGGAGCCAGAAGCCCGAAAGCACGAGCCAGATAACGTTGAGGAGGGTCTTCCTGATTGGTCCCATTGTCTCAGGCTCACGGCGAAGTACGAGGAGTCGGCACGGCTGCTCGACACGACCCTGGCGGGGATCCTGGAAGCCCACCGACGGTAGTCGACAGAGGGAGGCGGGAGGCCCGGTGAGCCTCGGCTTGCCGCATGCAGAGGGCGCCTCGCCTTCGCCCCGAATCCGTGCGGGCTATCGGGAGAGCCTCGAGCTCACGAGCCGGTTCAGGCTGACCTTTTCCTCCGCAGCTTCGATCGCAAGTGCGCGGTGAAGCTCAGGCGGGATGCGCAGCTTGAATTCCCCGCTGTAGGTCCGGTCGGCGAGGGGGGTGGGTACGCGCTCGCCCGATGACTCGAGGTCGGCCACGACATCGGCCGTCAGGTTTCGGATGCCCAACAGCGCGTCGACCTGTACGGCGGCCAACCACGACAACGACGGGAACTCTGCGACAAGGCCGACGAATTCGCTGTCCTCGGCCGACCAGGTCACTCGATAGGTGTAGTGATCAACGTTGTTCATCGCTCGTCTCCTTTTTGCTTGTCAATCGCCTGCAGAACCTGCCGCACCTGGTAGGCCTTTGCTTTGCCGTGATCATTTTGGATGTTCACGCGAGGGTCTCCGTGCCAGGGCATCTTGAAGACCGCGTGGCTGGTGACGGACTGGCGGGCCGAGCCAAAGTAGTGTTCGCACACCTTGCGCACGTCCGCATAGCCAACGTTCTTTGGATTCGACCGCATCTGGTCGACCAGGTCCTTAACCGAAGCCATCACTCATGGTGTCATTATTGACACCAGTGTGTCAAGGATTCGGCTGCACTGATGCCCTGTCTCACCCTCCGCCGAGGCGGCCGGCGTGCGCGAATGTTCGGCCGACAATTCCCAGCGGTGGCGGCATCCGTCGGACCCGGGGGGTTGCGATGCCCCACAGCTGCGAACTATCGACCAGACGGGTCAGATTGCGCTCGGTGGACGCCCTGTCACCGGTCCCCACTACCGTGAAGACATGAAGATCCTGCACACCTCGGACTGGCACATCGGGCGCACGTTCCACACGCACTCGACGCTGGAGCACCTCGGCCAGGTTCTCGCCGCGCTCGTCGAGGTCGTGCGGGAGCGCCAGATCGACGTCGTCGCCGTCGCCGGGGACGTCTTCGACTCGGCCATGCCGTCCAAGGAGGCCTTCACCCTGCTGGCGTCGACGCTGCGAGACATCAAGGCCGCGGGCGCCGCGGTCGTGATGACCAGCGGCAACCACGACTCGGCCGCGCGTCTCGGCTTCCAGGCCGAGTGGGCGAGCCTCGCCGGCATCCACGTCATCACCCGGCACGACCAGTACCGCGAGCCGGTCACGCTAACGGATGCCCATGGCCCGGTTCACTTCTACGGCATCCCGTACCTGGAGCCGGTGCTCATCCGTCACCACTACCCCGACGTGATGCTGAAGACGCACGAGCAGGTGCTCGGTTTCGTGATGGACCAGGTGCGGGAGGACCTGGCCGCCCGCGGCGGGCGGAGCGTCGTGCTCTCCCACTGCTTCGCCGCCGGCATCGCCCCGGCCGCCGAGGCCACTGACGTGGAACGGGACATCACCGCCGGCGGCCTCGACGTCGTCCCGCTCAGCGTGTTCGAAGGGCCGGACTACGTCGCCCTCGGGCACATCCACGGCCGGTCGACGCTGTCCGAGCGCGCCCGCTACTCCGGCGCGCCGCTGCACTACTCGTTCGGCGAGGCCGGCAAGCCCCGGGGAGGGTGGCTCGTGGAGCTGGATGCCGCCGGGCTCGGCCCGCTCGAGTGGATCGACCTCCCCGTGCCGCGGCGGCTGAGCGAGCTCAAGGGCGAGATGGCCGAGCTGCTCGACGACGAGCGCTTCGCCCAGAACGAGGGCGACTGGGTGAAGGCCATCGTGACCGACCAGGTGCGCCCGCTCGACAGCATGAAGAAGCTGCAGGGCCGTTTCCCGCACTGCGTGATGCTCGAGCACCGGCCGGCCATCGTCGTCGACGCGGGCGTCGCCACCTACGCCGAGCGCATCAAGGCGAAGAGCGATCCCGACATCATCGCCGGCTTCCTCGAATACGTGCGCAACGGGGAAGGCCCCACCGAGTTCGAGCGCGAACTCATCGCCGAAGTTCTGAACGAACAGGGAATCCGGCAGGCCAACGTATGAAGATCAAACGCCTCACACTGGCCGGCTTCGGGCCCTACAAGAACAAGCAGGAGATCGACTTCGAGAAGTTCGACGGCGACGGCATCTTCCTGATCACCGGCAAGACCGGCGCCGGCAAGTCGAGCATCCTCGACGCCATCTGCTTCGCCCTCTACGGCCATGTGCCGCGCTACGACGGCAGCGAGCTGCAACTGCGCAGCGATCATTGCGAACCGGATGACCCGAGCTTCGTCGAGCTCGACTTCAGCATGAATGAGCGCGACTACCGCATCTACCGTACGCCCAAGTTCGAACGCCCGAAGAAACGCGGCCAGGGCGCCACCACGTCGCTGCCCGAGGCCAGGCTGTTGATGAAAAACGGCAACGACTGGGAGGGCGTCGCGGCGAAGCCTGTGGATGTCGCCCACGAGCTGGCCCGCATCTTCCCGTTGAAGGAGGACCAGTTCCTCCAGGTCATCCTGCTGGCGCAGAACCGGTTCCAGAAGTTTCTGCTCGCCAAGACCGACGAACGTCGTGCCGTGCTGCGCACGCTCTTCGGCACCTCCCGCTTCGACCAGGTCGAACAATCCCTGATCGCGCGACGCAAGGAGCTGGACTCCCGGCTCGGCGACGTGCAGCGAGCCATCACCGACCGGGCCCGCATCGCGGCGAACCAGCTGCGGCTGGGCGACGACGACGTGCCCCAGAACCCGGGCCTCGACTGGTTCACCTCCGGCCTGGCCGACCTCGAGCGACAGCTCGCCTCGGCGACGTCGCGCGCCGAGGAGGCCGCCGTCGAATTCACCGCAGCGGCCGACCATCATCGGGCGCTGGGCGAGGTCGCGCGACGACAGGCCCGGCGGGACGCCGCCGCGGCCCAGCTTGCCGCGCTGGCCAATCGCGAAGAGACCATAGCCGCCGAGCGAACGGCCCTGTACGCCGCTGCCCGGGCCGCCCGCGTCTGGCCGCAGATCCGCGCCGGGCAGCAGGCGACCGTCGCCCTCGAGAGCGCACTGACCGACGAAACGGATGCCCGCGCCGCTTGGCAGCACTTCCGCCCGGCCGGCGCCGAGCCCGAGACCCACACGTCGCTCAAGCTCGTCACTGAAGCGCTGCTCGGTCGACTCGGCACCCTCGCCGATGCGCTCGGCGACGAACAGAAGCTCCCCGGACTCGACCTCGAGATAGCCCGGCTGCGGGGCCTGGTCGAGGAGCATTCGACGGCTCTGGACGATGCCCAGCTCGTGATCGATGCCCTCCCGCAGCAGATCGAGTCCGTCGGTGTCGAGCATGCCACGGCCGTCCTCGGTGCCGCGCGGAAGGACGAGGCCGCCGCAGCCCTCGAGCGTGTCGAGAGTGCTCTGTTGGCCGCGGAATCCGTCGTGGTTCACGCTGCTGAGGTGCTCGAAGCTTCCCAGGCTGAACTCGTCGCGAGCGGAGAGAATGCCGCCGCCGCGGCCCACCTTGACGCTCTTCTGAACCGGCGCTTCGCCGGCTACGCCGCCGAGCTCGCGTCCCAGTTGGTCGAGGGTGCCCCGTGCTCCGTCTGCGGTTCGGAGAGCCACCCCGCCCCCAGCGTCGGCGAGGCCGATCCGGTCACCGAGGCCGACGTGACCTCCGCACGGAAGGCCGTGACCCTGCGGCAGCAGGCGTTGGCCGATGGCGGCACCGCCGTGCAGGACGCACGTACGCGCCTGGCGCAGGCCGAGGCCCGGGCCGGGAACCGCTCCGTCGAGGACCTCACGGCCGAGCGAGCAACCGCCCGAACTGCACTCGAGGACTCCGAATCCGCAGCCGGGCTCCTGGCCCGACTGGCGCAGGATCTGGTCAACCTGCGTCGGGAGCTGGCAGACGCGAACACAGGTCTCATCGGTTTCCGTGCGACTCGCGATGCATCTGCCGCCGAGCACACCGAACGGGCCGCTCACCGCGAAGCACTCGTCCAGCGCGTGGCAGCCCAGAGCGGCGACTTCGACTCGGTCACCGAACACGTTGACCGACTGAATGAAGAGCTCGAGGCCGCACGTGCCCTCGACGAAGCCCTGGGCGTCAGCCGGGAGCGCGGCACCGTGCGCGTCGCCGCGATCGCAGCCATGACCATGCAGCTGTTGCAAGAGGACTTCGCCGACGAGGCGACCGCCGAAGCGGCGCGTGTTGGCGATGCCGACGCCCAGCGTCGGGAATCGGCCCTGCGCACCCACGACGACCAGATCGCCTCGGCGCGGTCAGCCTTGGTCGATCCGGAGCTCGCCGACCTGCCCGCCGATCCGGTCGACCGGGAACCGGCGCGCGAGGCCTTCGACCTTGCGAGCGCGGCGCGTGACGATGCCATCAGCGCCCGTAGCTCGGTGGGGGAGCGGGTCACCCAGCTCAGTGCCCTCGTGACGGAGGTCACCGCGCAGTTCGCGGCATCCGCTGCGCTGCTGCTGACGCAGACGCAGGTGCGCCAGCTCGCCGACGTCGTGCACGGCGACGAGCCGAACACGAAACGGATCCGGCTGGAAACCTACGTGCTCGCCGCCCAACTCGAAGAAATCGTCGCCGCCGCGAACACCCGCCTGCGCACGATGACGAGCGGGCGGTACACGCTCAAGCACGACGACTCGGCGGAGTTCCGCGGCGCCCAGTCGGGCCTCGGCCTCGTCATTTCTGACGAGTTCACAGGCCGCGCTCGGGCGACCAACTCCCTCTCCGGAGGTGAGACGTTCCTGGCCTCCCTTGCCCTCGCGCTCGGTCTGGCCGAGGTGGTCACGAGCCAGGCCGGCGGCATCACCCTGGACACCCTCTTCGTCGACGAGGGCTTCGGCTCCCTCGACAGCGAGACCCTCGAGACGGCGATGAGCACGCTGGACACGCTCCGCGCCGGTGGCCGAACGATCGGCCTGATCAGCCACGTCGACTCGATGAAGGAGCAGATCCCGGCCAAGCTCAGCATCGTCGTCACCGACCAGGGGCACAGCAAGATCGAGTGAAACCGGGAGCTGGCGCAGACGTGCTGCTGATCCAGTGCGCATTTGGCGAAAGGACATCCCGATGGCCACCCACACGCTTGAGGGGGGCGCCGGGGGTCGGCGGCCCTGCGTAACCGCCAGTTTGTGGCGTGGCTGCGGCAGGTGGATGTGGAGGCCTGGCGGGCGTAAGGCGGCGACGATCCTGCTATCGGCAGAGTAGAAGCTCCGCTATCAGTAGAGTACGAGCCGTTCCTCGCCGTTGCGGTCCGTTGGCGTCGAGGGTCTCTGGCCGCGTTGAGGTTGCCCTGAGGGGTCGCATATCGACCTTCCTGAGCGACGGGAGGGTCGATATGCGACCCCTCACGCGGCAGGTCCACGCCGTCTTGTCGAACGAAGGTGCTCTCGCGCACCGTATGCTCTGGCTATACGTATATCCGGAAGTTACGCTGGGTCGATGATCACGAGAATGACCGGAATGCACAACCCTTCGCACCCGGGTCTGCTCCTTGAGGATTATCTCGGGGAGGTTAGCCTGGCCGAGGCCGCACGGCGCCTCGGCGTTACCCGGGCGACGCTGTCTCGCATCCGCCACGGCCACTCTGCCGTGACGGCGGACATGGCGGTGCGCCTGAGCTTGCTTCTGGGAACGAGCGCGGAACTCTGGCTGGGAATGCAGGGTGCTTACGATCTGTGGAATGAACGGCAGAAGCCACGGCCGGAGGTTCGTCCGCTCGCAGGTTAGGCGTAGCTGGTCGCGGTTAACCGGCGGCGGCCCTCGCTATGGCCAGTACGAGTGTGTGGCTCCAAAAACGAGTGCGAAGCGCTGTAGGGCCGGCTAGACCCTGTGGCGCTCGAAGTACTCTGCGAGGGCAGCCCGCATCACTTCGCTCTGGGGCCTCTTCTGCACGGTGATGAACGTCACCAGTTGTTGGTCGAGTTGTTCCGTCAAGCGGAATGACCGCTTGGGCGATTGATAGCCACGGGCTTTTTGTCCAGAAGTGAGGGTCGGTCGGCCGCGGAGGGCCTTCTCGACCTCCGCTGGGCCGCCGAGCGCGGCCTCGAGGGTTGCACGTCCCTTGGCGGCAGCATCATCCCCGGAGGTGAGGTGCGCATCGGGGCCAAATGACTCGATGCCCTCGGCCCAGTCGCTGCGTTCGTCTCTCTTGGTCATTTCCCTCTCGACTCCTCAACTAGATTCAAGATCTTTCTCCGGGCTTCCATCACGTGGAAGACCGACACATCCGACGGAGGTGTGACCTCCACCATCACTTCGAGCATTCGGCTCCGATCTCGCAACGGGCCGATGTACAGATCGGGGCGACTGTGTTTTGGCATTCTCGGCTCGTCGAAGGACTCCACAACGTCGACGGCATTCAGCATCGCGTGTAGGGCATCCTCTCGGGCGACGCCATGTTTGGCTGCCGACGTCGCCCAGATGAGACCGACTATTCAAGTGTGCGCTCTATGGACGAATTTGTGTAGGACACAAATAAGCATGGACCGCGCTGGCCGGGCGGAAGGGAGCGATCCGCTCACCGTTGTCAGGCCCATGCGGCATGATTTATCGGGGGGCTTCGTTTCCTGCGCCGTCCCCACACCGAGCCGAAGGAGGCCCAGCCGCGTGTCCGCTCTCAGTCAGACGCATGCGCTCGCCCACCTGGTCGAAACGGATGCCACCTGGCGGCTCCTGCGGGCCGACAACGCCCCCGTCATCGCGGCCCTGCTCAGCGAGCATCTCGGCGGCGAAGACCGGCGCCTGCCCACCGACGAACTGCACGAGCGCATCGACCACGACCTCGACGCGCTGCGCGCGCACGGACTCATCCTGCCGCTGAGCGGGCAGGGCTACTGCGCAGAGTGGCGCAAGGCCGGATTCCTCACGCGCCGCCCCGCCGAGGAAGCGCGCGGCGAGACCTTCGAGCTTGCGCCGGGGGCGCTGGGCGCGATCCGGTTCCTGGAGCAGCTCGCCGCTCCCCGGCAGACCGTCACGGAATCCCGGCTGGCCAGCATCGGCGTGCAGCTGGGGCAACTGGCGATCGAGACCGACCCGGATGCGACCCGGCGACTCGAGCAGCTGCACGCCCAACGCGACCGCATCGACGGGCAGATCGAGCGCATCCACGCCGGCGACCTCGACACGCTCGACGCGGCCCGGGCGCTCGAACGGGTGCGGGACATCCTCGCCCAGGCCGAAGAAATCCCCTCCGACTTCGCCCGCGTGCGCGCCGAATTCGAGACCCTCAACCGGGACCTGCGGGCCCGTATCGTCGAGTCCGACGATACCCAGCGCACCGTGCTCGACGAGGTGTTCCGCGGCGTCGACCTCATTGGCGAGTCCGACGAGGGCCGCAGTTTCGCCGGCTTCTCCGCTCTCGTGCTCGACCCCGCGGTCGGCAGCGCCTTCGATGACGACATCGCGCGGGTGCTGGCCCGCGATTTCGCCGGCGACCTCAGCCCTGCCCAGCGCCGCTATCTGCGCCGCTTCATCGGCACCCTGAAGGAACACAGCGGCGAGATCCACGAGGTCATCACCGCCTTCGCCCGCGGGCTGCGCCGCTACGTTCAGTCCCAGGACTACCAGCGCGACCGCGTGCTCCGCGGCCTGCTCCGCACGGCGCTGGCCGCCGGGGTCGAGACGTCAACGAAGAGCAAGCCGTACCAGCCGACGGCGCTGCAGCTCGAGCTCTCGGCGGTGGCGCTCAGCAGCGTCGGCGCCATCCGTCTGCACGACCCAGCTGACCTCGATGCCAGCGCGCCGATCACCGAACACGTGGCCGGCACCGCCGACCTCGAGGCCCTGCGCGCCCTCGCCCGCGCGACAGAGATCGACTTTGCCGAGCTCGTAGACAACGTGAACGACGTGCTCTCCCAGGTGGAGCAGTGCACCGTGCGCGAGGTGCTCGAGCGGCATCCGGCCAGCCAAGGCGTGGCGAGCGTCGTGGGGCTGCTCACCCTCGCCGCGAACCAGGGCACCACCGCCGACGGCATCGAAACCGTGCGGTGGCAGGGCGCCGACGAGCTGGCGCGCGCCGCCGACATTCCGATTTACCGCTTCACGGGGAGACTGCTGTGACCGACGAGTCCGACTTCACGACCGACATTCCCGAGACGGATGCCGCACCGGCGACCGCCCTCTGGCCGGGAGACACCGGCGTGCTCGGCGAGCAGCCCCGCCGCGCCATGCTCGAACTGATCAAGGGTCCCTACCTGTCGGGCGTGAAGGCGCCCGCCCTGTGGTCGGCGCTGCTGGCCGACGAGGCCGGCATCCGTTCGCGCCTGCACGAACTGTTCCTGGAGCTGGTCGTCGACCGGGAGGGCGAGTTCGCGTTCGTGCGCAATGTGAGCACCGCCGAGCTCAAGGTGCCGAGCACCGTGCGCACGGCCTCCCTGACGTTCCTCGACACCGCGATGCTGCTGGTGCTGCGCCAGATGCTGCTCGCCGGGGAGGGCGACGGCCGGGTGATCGTGGGGCAGGAGGACGTCTTCGAACAGCTGCGCGTGTACCGCACGGCCGATCGCGACGAGGCCGACTTCAACAAGCGGCTCAGCTCCACCTGGCTGAAGATGAAGAACACCCTGCGCGTGATTCACCAGGCCGGCGCCGAGGACCGCGCCGAGATCTCGCCCGTGCTGCGGCTGATCGTCGACGCCGAGCAGATCCAGGCGATCGGCGCCGAGTACCGGCGCATCGCCGAGGGCGGCGGGGCGGATGTCGGGGCGGATGTCGGTGGTGCCGTCGATACTGAGGCCAGCGACAGCGACACCGACGGCACCGGCACCACCGACGGCACCGGCACCACCGACGGCACCGAGGAGAGGACCTCATGACGATGCTCGAGATGACCGGCCTCGACGACGCGCCGGGCACCAAGGGTGAGCCGGGCCAGACCGGCCCCATCCACGTGGGCCAGTGGCGCCTGGCCCGGGTCGAGCTGCTCAACTGGGGCACCTTCGACGGGCACCACTCCATCGATGTCGCCCGCAAGGGCCAGCTTTTCACCGGTGCGTCCGGCTCGGGCAAGTCCTCGCTGCTCGACGCGATCGCGACCGTGCTCACGCCAGACAAATGGTTGCGCTTCAACTCGGCCGCCCAGGAAGCCACTGCCCGCAACGACGACCGCAGCCTGGTCAGCTACGTGCGCGGGGCGTGGAGCAAGGAGGCCGACGAGGGCCTCGATCGTGCGGTGAGCACCTACCTGCGCAAGGGCGCGACCTGGAGCGGCATCCTGCTGCGCTTCGAGAACGAACGGGATGCCCCGGTCACCCTGGCGCGAATGTTCCACCTGCGCGGGTCCAGCGTCGACAAGGGCGACCTCAAGGACGCCTGTTTCATCGACCGGGTCGACGTGGGCCTGCTCGACTTCCGCGAGTTCGTGGCATCCGGCATCGATGCCCGCCGGATGCAGAAGGCCTGGCCCGACGCGATCATCACGACCACCGGATCCCACGCGAGGTTCTATTCGCGGCTGGGCCGGCTGCTCGGCATCAGCAACCCGAACGCCCTGCACCTGCTGCACAAGACCCAGTCGGCGAAGAATCTCGGCAGCCTCGACCAGCTGTTCCGCACGTTCATGCTCGACGAGCCGCCCACCTTCGCCCGGGCGAAGACCGCCGTCGAACAGTTCGGCGAGCTCAACCAGGCCCACCAGCACGTGGTCGAGTTGCGCCGGCAGGCCGAGCATCTCCAGCGACTCGAAACGTCGATCGTCGCGTATGAGAGTGCCGCGACGGCGGGCGCGAAGGCCGACCGGCTCAGCGATCTGATCGACCCCTTCCAGGACCAGCTCACCCTGCGCCTCGCCGGTGACGAGCGCGGCCTGCTGCGCTCCCAACAGGCGCGAGCCGCAGAAGATGCCCGCAAAACGGATGCCGCGCTGGCCGAAACCGCCGAACTGCTGCGCACCGCCGAACGACAGGCCCTGCAGCTCGGTGGGTCGGACGCCGCGCAAATGCAGGAGCGCGTGGGCGACGCGGTGAAGGATGCCGCGGCCACCGCCGTGCGCTGGACCCGGTTCGCCGAGGAGCTCACCAGCGTGGACGTCGAGAATGCTCCGCGGAACGGCGAGGAATTCGCCGAGCTGCTCGAGTCATCCCGCCGGGCACTCGAAGAGTCCGCCCCGGCCGCGGCGCACGATCACGACGACAACGAGGAGTACTTCACCGCCACCAGGGAACTCGCCACGATCGACCGCGAGCTGAGGGAGCTGCGCACCCGCAAGAGCAACCTGCCGGCCGCGCTCCTGCTCGCTCGCAAGCGACTTGCCCAGGAGCTCGGCGTCACCGAAGCCGCGTTGCCGTTCGCAGGCGAACTGATCGAGGTGCTCCCGGAATTCGCCGCGTGGAGCGGCGCGATCGAACGGGTGCTCTTCCCGCTCGCCAGCGCCCTGCTCGTGCGCGACGAATACCTGCCCGAGGTGCGCCGCCGCGTGGAGGCCCGCAACCTGGGCGCCCGGCTCGTCTTCGAAGCGGTGCCGGCCATCACCGGGCCGCCCAAGGCGGCCCGTACCGGCCGGTCCCTGCTCCACCGAATCCGGGTGAGCGACGGACCCTTCCACGACTGGCTGCAGACCCGCACGGCCGCCGAATTCGACTTCGCCTGCGTCGACCACCCCGATGAACTCGACGACGTCGACCGGGGTGTCACCCTCGGCGGGCAGGTGAAGAAGTCAGCCCGCCGCTACGAGAAGAACGACCGGCACGAGGTCGACGACCGCAGCCAGTGGATCCTCGGAGCCGACAACGACGCCAAGATCGAACTGCTGCTCGCGCAGCTCCGCGACGCCGAGCGCCGTAAGGGCGAGGCCGGCGCCCGGCTGCATCAGGCGCAATCCGAGCGGGACGCCGCCACCCGGCGCCGCACCGTGCTCGAACGCGTGCTCAGCCTGGACTGGTCCGAACTCGATCGCGCCGCGGCCGACGAACTCGTGCGCGCCCGCCGCCGGCAGCTAGACGCGCTGACCACCGGCAACGCCGAACTCCAGGACGCCATCGCCGCCGAGAGGCAGGCCGGCGAGGCGCACCGGGCGGCGGATTCCCGAGCGCGGGAAGCCGCGCTGAACCTCCGCCAGGTCACCGCGACCCTGGCCGTCGTCGACGCTCTTATCGCCGAACTGCAGGCGCGCACGCAGGGACGGCAGGCCGTGCTGACGGATGCCGACGCAACCTTGCTCGAATCCAGGTACCGCGCCGTGCTGCGCAAGATCGATCGCGGCAACATCGGAGAGGTCGGCCGCAAGGTCAGCGACGCCCTGCACCGGGAATCCAGCGCCGCGCAGGCGCTGCTCCGTGCGGCGCAATCGTCGTTCGTCTCGGCCGCCGAGCTGTTCCGGGCCAAGTGGCCCGCGGCATCCGGCGACCTGACCGCGACCATCGAGGACCGGGCCGGCTACCGGGCGCTGCTCGAGGGAATCGTCGCCCGTGGTCTGCCCGAGCACGAGACGAACTTCCTCAAGCTGCTGCGGGACAAGTCACGCGACCTGATCGGACACCTGGCCTCGGACATCCGCGATGCGCCGAAACTGGTCGTGGACCGCATCGATCCCGTCAATGCGTCGCTGGGCCGCTCGCGCTTTGATGTGGAGCGGTACCTGCGCATCGAGGTGAAGACCCGGCGCACCCCCGAGGTCATGCAGTTCATGGCCGACCTGAAGACCGTGGTCGACGGAGCGTGGAGCGACGAGGACCTCGCCGCGGCCGAACGGCGCTTCGCCGTGCTGAACCAGATCATGAAACGCCTCGCGTCCAGCGACCATGCCGACCGGGCGTGGCAGCGGCGCTGCCTCGACACTCGCGAGCACGTCACGTTCATGGCACACGAGGTCGACCCCGCCGGGCGCACGGTCAACGTGCACGATTCGAGCGCCGGGCTCTCCGGCGGGCAGCGGCAGAAGCTGGTGATATTCTGCCTGGCCGCGGCGCTGCGCTACCAGCTCGCCGCCGACGAGGACGAGCTGCCCTCGTACGCGACGATCATCCTCGATGAGGCGTTCGACAAGGCCGACAGCCGGTACACCCGGATGGCGATGGATGTCTTCATCGAGTTCGGTTTCCACATGATCCTGGCCACGCCGGAGAAGCTGCTGCAGACGATCGAGCCGTACGTGGGCGGGATCACGTCGATCACCAACGCCTCCCGGAAGGACTCGCGCACCGCCGGCGTGACCTTCCGAGTCGACGAGAAGGCCTGATGGCGTTGCCGCGCGGCATGGTGACCGTCGCCGAGGTGCGGGCGCGCGCTCTGAAGCGGGTCGCTGCCGACCAACGCGGCTGGGCTGCCGTCGGCGGTGAGGGTGCCGTGCTCGAGATCGTGCTGCACCCGCCGACCGAGCGGGCCGCCCTCGACGACCAGTCAGCCGCGATCGCCTGGGTGCGCGCCTGGCAGGCGGCGGATGCCGCCGACTCCACGGTCGAGGTCACCTGGGGCGGGCGCCAGTGGTCGCGCCTCGGGGCGCAATCGGTGCCGGAGCGGTGCGTGCTCCGGGGAGCGGATGCGATCGCGGCGTTCGCCGGCGCGGCACCCGGGCGCGAGTGGCGGCTCATGCGCGATCGTGCGGTGCATCTCCGTGACGCATTCGCTGAACAGGCCTCATCCGCGGACGCCCTCGCCGCGGCGATCCGCACGCACGGGCGCACGCTTCAGCTGCTGGCCGAGGCCGACTTCACGACCCTGCTGCTGGTGGTCGCGTGGTTGGCCGAGCATCCGGCATCAGGCTGGCGCATTCGTCAGTTGCCGATTCGCGGGATCGACACCAAATGGCTCGAACGGCACCGCCCGGTCGTCGAGAGCCTGCACGCCGCGGTCAGCGGGAGGGTGTCCCTCGGGCTGCAGGGCGCGCCGAACCTGGTGCGCGTGCGATTTCTCGATCCGGCGCTGCGGCCCGGGGGGCTGTGCGACGTGATCGCGCCGGTCGAGGAGCTGGCGACGCTGGATGTCTCGCCGAGCGTCGTGTTCGTGTTCGAGAACCTCGAAACCATGTTCGCGATGCCCGACCTTCCCGGCGCCGTCGTCGTGCACGGCGGCGGCTACGCGGCCCCACGGCTCGGCGCGATCCCCTGGATCCAGACCGGCCGCGTCGTCTACTGGGGCGACCTCGACTCGGACGGCTTCGCGATCCTGCACGCGCTGCGCTCAAGCTGCGCGGACGTGACGAGCGTGCTCATGGACGAGGAGACGCTCCTGGCGTATCGCGACCTCTGGGTGCCAGAGCCGAAGGCCGCCGCCGGCACCTACTCGACGCTGACCGCGGGGGAGCAGCAGACGCTGGACCGCATCCGTTCGGAGGGAAACATCCGGCTCGAGCAGGAGCGGATCGCCTGGGAGTTCGCGCTTTCGCGGTTGCTCCTCGCCTGATCCCCGGGGGACTCCCTTGCACTTGCTGGAGTTCTGGGAACATTCCACCCCTGTGCGCGTTGACCCTGACATGAAAGCCATTGTGTACAGCCAGACCGGTGACCCGTCCGTGCTTGAACTCGTCGATCGGCCGGTGACCGAACCCGGAGCCGGCGAGGTGCGGGTGCGGATGGTGGTCAGCGGCGTGAACCCCACCGACTGGAAGTCGCGCCGAGGCTTAGCGCCGGGCGAGGCCTTGCCGTTCGACGAGGTCGTGCCCGGCCAGGACGGCGCCGGCATCGTGGAGGCGGTCGGCGCCGGAGTGCAGCACGTCACGGTGGGCGACCGGGTCTGGCTGGCGCTCGCCGCGTACCAGCGCGCGCACAGCGGCACGGCCCAGGAGTTCGCGGTGCTTCCCGCCGACCGGGTCTTCGCGCTGCCGGCGAATGCGAGCTTCGACCAGGGCGCGAGCCTCGGTGTGCCGGCGATCACGGCGTACCGCGCGTTGACCGTGGCCGAGGACGGTTCGCGCCGGCTTCACCCGGGCGCCCTGGCCGGCAAGGTCGTGCTCGTGGCCGGCGGGGCAGGCGCGGTCGGGCACGCCGCGATCCAGCTCGCCCGGTGGGCGGGGGCATCCGTCATCACGACCGTGAGCGGACCGGCGAAGGCGGCGCTCGCCACGGCCGCCGGCGCGCAGCACGTTCTGAACTACACCGACTCGGACATCGTCGCCCAGATCCGGCAGATTGCCCCGGATGGCGTTGATCTCGTTGTCGAAGTCGCCCCCGCCCAGAATTCGCAGCTCGACCTCGCCGTCATCCGCAATCGCGGGTCCATCGCCGTCTACGCCAACAACGGCGGCGACCAAATGACGCTCGACGTGCGCAAGCACTTCAGCCTCAACGTGCGCTACCAGTTCCTGCTGCTCTACACGGTGGGCGCCGACGTGATCCGGGCTGCGGCCGAGGACATCAACGCTGCCCTCCGCGATGGTGCCCTGACCGTGGGGGAGGAGGCGGGGCTGCCCCTGCACCGGGTGGACCTGGCGCACACGGCGGATGCCCATGCCCTGGTCGAGAGCGCCGCCGTCGGGAAGGTGCTGATCGACGTCTCGCTCTAGCCCGCGAAACCGCAGTTGTGCGCGTCATTCGGGCGTTTTAGCGCGCACAACTGCGGTTTCGCGGGCTCGACCGGCGGCTACTCCACCACCGGCGCGATCAACTCCAGCGCCTCCCGCATCCCCTCGATCCGCAGCTCGGGGTCTTCTAGGTCGTCGAAGTAGACGCCCTGCTCGGTGAGGGTGAGGCGGGTGCCGGCATCCGTCGGCGTCAGCACGATCGAGGTGAGCGACACCGACAGCCGGGCGCCGTCGACGCGCATCTCGTAGCTGTACACGAGCCGCAGGTTCTCAACGATCTCGTGGTAGGTGCCGTCAAAGCGGGAAACCGGGCCTCCCTCGCCGAACTAGCCCTCGTTGAACTCGCGGCCTCCCTCTCGGATGTCCAGCGCCGAGCCGATCAGACGCCACGGCTCGGGCCCGTCGAACCACTTCGCCTTGATCGCCGGGTCGGCGAAGGCCTGGAACACCTTCGCGACAGGCGCCCTGTACTCGCGCTCGAGTTCGAAGGTCGAGTGGGTCAGCTTGCGCTCGGTCACGGCGCGTTCGGATGGCATGGTCATTTTTCTCTCCTTGTCGTGTGTTGCGATTGTCGGTCAGTCCTCGTCGAGCAGCGCCCCGAGCCGGTCGAGCCGGCTCTCCCAGGTCGTGCGGCGCTTGGCGATCCAGTCCTCGGCGGTGCGCAGCGCGACCGGGTCGATCCGGCAGGTGCGCACCCGGCCCTCCTTCTGCGTGCGCACGAGCCCGCTCTGCTCGAGCACCTTGAGGTGCTGCATCACGGCGGCCAGCGTCATCGCGAACGGCCGGGCCAGGTCAGAGACGGATGCCGGCCCGCGCGTCATCCGGTCGACCATCGCGCGTCGGGTGGGGTCGGCCAGCGCCTGGAACATGAGGTTGAGGTCGGGTGATTCCTTAAGCATGTACTAAAGTAAAGCACTTGCTAAAGTGTTGCGCAAGACCGCGTTCGATTAGGGAGCCCGCGTATTTCTGAGAGACTGGAGGTTTGCTCTCGCCCGTACTCCGGGCATCCGAATGCCCGAATGCCGGGCATCCGAATAAAGGAATCCAGTGACGGATCAGTTCTTTCAGCTCGTAGCCATTGCTTTGTATCTCGCCGCCATGCTCGCGATCGGCTGGTTTGCCTACCGGCAGACCAACGATCTCGACGACTACATGCTTGCCGGCCGCGGCCTGAAGCCCGGCGTCGCGGCGCTGAGCGCGGGCGCGTCAGACATGTCCGGCTGGCTCCTGCTGGGCCTCCCCGGCGCGATCTACGTGTCGGGCCTGGTGGAGGCGTGGATCGCCATCGGCCTGACCATCGGAGCCTGGCTGAACTGGAAGTTCGTGGCCCCGCGGCTGCGCTCTTACACGCACGTCGCCAACGACTCCATCACCATCCCGAGCTTCTTCGAGAACCGGCTCAAGGACACGACCCGACTGCTGCGCATTGTCTCGGGCCTGATCATCCTGGTGTTCTTCACCTTCTATGTGTCGTCCGGCATGGTTGCCGGCGGCGTGTTCTTCGAGAACTCGTTCGGCTCCACCTTCCTGACCGGCATGCTGATCGTCGCCGGAGTCACCCTGCTGTACACGCTGTTCGGCGGGTTCCTCGGCGCCACCCTCACCGACGTGGCCCAGGGCATCCTCATGCTCGTCGCGCTCGTCGTCGTCCCCGTGGTGGCCCTCAACGCCACCGGCGGCATCACCGCAACCCTCGACTCCCTTCGCGAGGTGAACCCCGACCTGCTCTCCCTGACCGCCGGCGGATCCGTGCTGGGCGTCATCTCGGCCGCGGCCTGGGGCCTGGGCTACGTGGGCCAGCCGCACATCATCGTGCGTTTCATGGCCCTGCGCACCCCGCAGGACGCCAGGGCCGGACGCCGGATCGGCATCGGCTGGATGATCGCCACCGCCGGCGGCGCCGTCGCCACCGGGCTGATCGGCATCGCCTACTTCCAGCAGCACCCCGAGGTGACCCTGGAGAACCCGGAAACGGTCTTCCTGCTGCTCTCGCAGATCCTGTTCCACCCGTTCGTCGCCGGCCTGGTGCTGGCGGCCGTGCTCGCCGCCATCATGAGCACCATCTCCTCGCAGCTGATCGTCTGCTCCTCGGCGCTGGTTGAGGACCTGTACAAGATCGTGGGCAAGAAGGATGCCTCGCCCAAGCAGATGATCATGCTCGGACGACTCGGTGTGCTGCTCGTCGCGATCGTCGCCGGAGTGATCGCGCTCAACCGCGATGCGACCATCCTGGAACTGGTCGGCTTCGCCTGGGCCGGTTTCGGCGCTGCCTTCGGACCCGTGGTGCTGCTCTCCCTGTACTGGAAGAAGCTCTCCACCTGGGGTGCGCTGGCCTCGATGGTCACCGGTGCCGTCGTCGTCTTCGTCTGGGGCAACTCCCCGCTGAGCGACACCATGTACGAGATCGTCCCCGGCTTCATCGCCAGCCTGCTGGTTGCCGTCGTGGTCTCGCTGCTGACGTACAAGCCGTCCGCTGAGATCGACGCCGAGTTCGACGCCGCCGTGGCGCAGGCCCACCACGACTACAAGGTGCCGGAGACGGTCTCAGTCGAGGACAGCACGGCAACACGCACCGTTTAGCACCACCTGGCACCACCCCTGCTGCACTGCCGGCGTGAGGGGTCGCAAATCGACCTTCCGGGGCCTCGGGAAGGTCGATATGCGACCCCTCACGGATCACGCTACCTGGGCTACGGGGTGCTCCTCTGGGCCTGGTTCATCGCCACGGGGATTGCGCTGATCCGGTTGGGGGCTGAGGACGCCTCGGGGCGAAACGGCCTGACCGTTCGCCACGCGCGAAATCCGCGCCACAACACGCCTCAGCGACCTCTGCACAGGACTTTCGGAGGTTAAACAGATCGTCCGGTCAGAAACCGCTGGCATGGTAGCGGTTTCGCCTGCGCCGATCCCGAGCGTGCAGGCCCGATGCTCAGCGAGCCCGACGCCACGATGCGCGGGCACGCAATCTGGAATACATTTATGCGCTCAGAAACACCCGAAACCACCCGCAGGCAGAGCAAGAAGACCCGCAAGGAACGATCACACCGCATCATTATGTTCGGCGCCGCGTCCCTCGCGATCGTCGGCCTCGTCACCGGCGGCGCCTTCGCGGCCCAGTCGTCGGCTGCGACGCAGGAACGCGTCGCAGCGACCACGGCGCTGGCCGAAAGCACCGGCTTCGACCGCGCCCAGCTCGGCTCCTACGCCGGCGTCGCCAAGGCGCACACCGAGCAGGATGCCTCTGTCGCCCTCGCCGCCGCCAACAAGGTCATCGCAGCCAACAAGCACAAGGTGGATGCGTCCGACCTCACCGAGGTCGCCAGCTCGCTGGCCAGCTTCGAGACCATGCCCCTCGACAAGGTCGTCTCGCTGACCGCCGAGACGAAGGCCGAGACCGCGTCCGTGACCCTGGCTGCCGCCGAGGCCGACCGCGCCGCGGCTGCTGCCGCTGCCGCCAAGGTCGCTGCCGCCCAGGCCGCCGCCGCCGAGGTCGCAAAGTCGCTGGCGACATCCAACACTCCGGAAGGCGCGAAGGCGACCGCCCGGGCGATGGCACAGTCGAAGTACGGCTGGGGGAGCGGCGAGTTCTCCTGCCTCAGCCAGCTCTGGGAGAAGGAGTCGGGCTGGAACTACCAGGCCTATAACCCCAGCGGTGCCACCGGCATCCCGCAATCGCTGCCGGGCAGCAAGATGGCCACGGCCGGTTCCGACTGGGCGACCAACGCGACCACGCAGATCGCCTGGGGCCTCGAGTACATCAGCGCGTCGTCGTACGGGACTCCGTGCGCCGCCTGGTCGCACTCGGAGGCAAACAACTGGTACTAAACCCGCGTCCCTCGCGCGCTCTCGCGCGCTGAGGGGTCGCCGGAGCGTCCCTCTCGCTGGGGGGTGTCCGGTGCTAGTGCCGCATCCTTCCTCCGTGAGGGGTCGCAAATCGACCTTCCCGGGCCTCGGGAAGGTCGATTTGCGACCCCTCACGACAGCGCGCGCGTGGTTCAGGCCACGAACGACGCGAGCTCGGCGACCAGCGGCGTAGCCAGCGCGACGAAGACGGCGACATTCGCCAGCACGCTCACCCAGAACGCCCTGCGGAAGCTCGCCTTCTGGGTCTTGTGGCGGAGCACCTGCTGGGCGACGACCGCGCCCGGCCAGCCGCCGGCGAAGCCAAGCAGCAGAAGCGTGCGTTCCGGCACGCGACGGCGGCCCGCGCCGGCAGCGGACTTATCGACCGCGTACACGATGAAGCACAGGATGCTCACGGCCAGGTAGAGCCCGGCAACCCAGTACGGGAGTGGCCAGGTCAGGCTGATCGCGATGAAGCCGATCAGGAACGCCAGGATCGCGAGGTAGGTGCCGGGGCCGGAGCTGCGTGCTCCGGAACCCCGCCCCGAGGCGGTTCGCGACTGCCGGCCGGCGGCCGCGGGCGTGCGGGGCGTGGGCGCAGGCATCCGCTGGGCTACGCGTCCTGCGGAACGCGGATGATCAGGCTTCCGGGCTCGATCCAGGCCTTCAGGGCGATGGCCTTGCCGAAGCCGTCGCCGTCGAGTTCGATCTCCTCGGGGTGGTGCAGGCGCAGCACGAGCTCGGTGCCGGTGGCGTAGTTGAGCGCGTCGACCTCCCGGGTGCGGAGCTTGTGACCGTGCCGGATTCGGCTAAGCACCCCGTTCTCCCAGATCACCTTGCTCAGGATCTGAAGCCAGCCCCAGACGCCCTTCGGCTTGAGCACTACGATGTCGAAGAGGCCGTCGTCGAGCGCCGCGTCCGGCAGCAGCTCGATCTTCGCCGGCAGCGAGCCGCAGTTGCCGATCATGATGGTGTGCGCGCGCAGGGACTGTTCGGGCTTCTTGTTCAGGCGGTACCGGAAATGCAGGTCCCGGCTGTCCTTGCCGACCGCGAGCAGCGCCTTGACGTAGGCCAGCCAGCCGGCCTTCTTCTTGAGGTCGTCGTCGGTGTTGGCGAGCATCTTGGCGTCGAGGCCGAGCCCGGCCATCACGAGGTAGGTGTGCCGGTCGACCGACTTGTCCTCGCGCTCGATGTCGATCAGCACGACGTCGATGGTGCGGTCGCGGCCGGTGAACGCCGAGCGGACGGAGAGCTCGAGGTCGTCGAGCACCAACTTGAGGTTGCGGGCGAGCAGGTTGCCGGTGCCCGACGGCAGTAGGGCCAGCGCGCAGTCCGTGCCGTGCACGACCTCGCCGACCGCGCGCACCGTTCCGTCGCCGCCCGCCACGAGAATGACGGATGCCCCGGCCTCGATGGCCTCCCTGGCCTGCCCCTGTCCGGGGTCGTCCTCCGAGGTCTCGAGCCAGAGCGTCTCCGGCCAGCCGGCCGCGGTCTGCTCGCCGCCGACGAGCCGCTTGAGCATGTCGAGGTCGACCTTGATCGGGTTGTAGACGACGGCGGCGAGGCCCTTGCGCGGAGCGGAGTCTGCCGGGGTCGCGGCTGCGGGCTTTTCGGTGATCGTCATGGGGCCGTCCGTCCGTCCGGGTTTGGGTGAGGGAATTCTATCGAACTCACTACTGAGACGGATGTCGCGGCCCGTTCGTCACGCCCGGGGCTCGACCCCGGCCCCGGTCGTCGATCCTGTCGAGATCCTCAGCCGAGGCCCGGATGCCCGCCCGCCGAGAGTCGCCGAATGCCCCGAGAATCGCCGATGCAACGGCGACTCTCGGCAGGAACGGCGACTCTGGACGGGAACGGCGACTCTGGGCGGGGACCCCGGGCTCGACAAGCTCGATCACCGCGGGGCAGTCGCTCGCGGGGCGTCGAACACGGGGCCGTCGATCACGGGGCGCCGAAGAACTCCACCAGCACCGGGGCGAGCACGGCGGGGTCTGCGGCGTGATCCTGGCCCTCGACGGTGACGTGCCGGGCGCCCGGGATCGCCTCCGCGATCACGGACGTCGCGATCCCCGCCCACGCCGGACTGTTCCCGCCGTGCAGGAGCAGGGTGGGCGCGGCGATTCGATGGAAGCGTTCGGTAGGAACCGAACCGCTGCCGACCAGGGCGAGGTCGTACGGCAACGTGTGGGCAATGGCCAGCATGCCCGGCCAAAAGGCTAGCTGCGTCATGCCCTCGACTACGGCGGGGTCGGCGCCCGTTCCCCGCATGAACAGCACGGCGGCGCGATCGCGATCGCCGGCATCCAGAGCGGCCTGAACGCTGTGGCCCCAGCCGTCGAGGGTGGGACTTCCGGGCTCCGCGGAGGTGTACGGCGGCTCGTAGGCGGCGAGCTTCGTGATCGGCAGGCCGGCCGCCGCCGCCTCGAGGGCGAGCACGGCTCCGGAGGAGTGACCATAGACGAACGCCGAGCCGCCGGCCGCCTCGATGAGCGCGGCGAGGTCCTCGATCTCGCGCTCGATGGCATACGGCTGGATGTCGGTGCTGTCGCCCCGGCCGCGCCGGTCGTAGGCGTAGACGCGGTAGTTGGCGGCGAGCAGGGAGGCGATCGCGCCGGCCGACTGTCGCGTGCTGAAGGCGCCGCCCACGAGGATCAGGGCAGGACCCGTGCCCCTCGTCACGTAGGCGATGGTGCTTCCGTCGGCTGATCGCACGGTCTCGGTCATCTGCGGCTCCCTCATCGTCGGCATCGCCGGCATCGTCGGCGCGAAACTGTACGCGCGTCCCTCTCGGCACGACACTGTACGCGCGTCACTGTCAGCACGAAACTGTACGCGCGTCACTCTCGGCGCAAAACTGTACGCGTCATCGTCGGCGCGCAGCTACAGCCCACCCTGACCCCGACGACATCGGAACGCAAGAACCTCCTCCGCGTGAGGGGTCGCATATCGACCTTCGTTGGCCGATTGAAGGTCGATTTGCGACCCCTCACGGCCAGAGCTGGATCGCCTAGGCCTCGGGTGCACCGGCCCGGTGCAGTGCTTCCTCAAGCAATTCCAGGTCGATTCGGGCGTGCTCGAGTGCGATCTCGCTCGCGTCAGAGGCCCGCTGGTCACAGATCGCATTCACGAGCCTGTCGTGGTCGGCCAGGGCGCGCAGTTCCATGGCCCGCATTCCCGTCGTCGACCCCCACAGGTGAGCAGGAGCCGCGATGCTGACCTGGGATTCAAGCTCGAACAGCACGGACTGAAGCGTTTCGTTGTGCGCTGCCGCGCAGATGGCGAGATGCAGCAGCTCGTCCGCGCGCTGCGACTGGGGTCCCGAATCGGCCGTGCGGAAGGCTTCGAGGCGCTCGCGCAACAGGGTGGCGTCCGCCTCGGTGCGCTTCTCCGCGGCCGCCCCCGCGATCGCACCCTGCAGGCGACTGACCGCGTCGCAGGTGTCGCGGATGCTCTCCCAGCGAACAGACAGCGTGCGGCGCACAGAGGCGTTGGATGTCGAGGTCCACTGCTCGCGCACGAACGAGCCGCCGCCGCGACCTCGCTGGGTTTCAAGCAGGCCCTGTTCCACAAGCCGCGCGATCGCCGACCGAACCGTCATGCGGCCCACTCCGAGGGATGCCGCCAGTTCGCGTTCGGCAGGCAGCTTTGACCCGGGAAGGTACTCGCCGATGGCGATCGCGGTAATGAGGCGATCCGTGATCTCATCCGCGCGTGACACGGGTGCCAGCAGCGTGCCCAGGGTGCCCGCGGAGTCCACGGACGGAGCGCCAACCGGCTCCAGCCGCGAGCGAACACTGCCGGTCATCGGCATCCTCCATCTGCGGTTGGCCTCGCAGGCAGGTGCTGCGGGTACTACGCCATATTAAACCCGAAAGATTGGTCTTGTCACGAGACCATTCTTGCGTCATGCTGATTCTCACGGTTCGTCGGTCCAATCACACAAGCGATCACACGGCCAATCACACAAGCGATCACACAAGGGAGTGCAGTGCCCACAGTAACCACGAGGACCATTCCCTTCCGGGCCTGGCAGACGTGGGTTCGCATCACCGAGCCGGATGACGCCCGAGCTGGTGCGCTTCCCCTGATCGTGCTCCACGGCGGTCCGGGCATGGCCCACAACTATGTGCGCAACCTCGGCGAACTCGCCGACACCGGACGTACCGTGATCCATTACGACCAGCTCGGCTGCGGCAACAGCACCCATCTGCCTGACGCTCCGGACGAGTTCTGGAATCCCCAGCTCTTCGTGGACGAGTTCACCAACCTGGTTGCAGAGCTGGGCCTGTCCGACTACCACCTGCTCGGCCAGTCCTGGGGCGGAATGCTGGGCGCCGAGATCGCCACGCGCCGCCCCGCCGGCCTCCGCAGCCTGGCCATCTGCAATTCGCCCGCATCCATGGCGTTGTGGGCCGAGGGCGCCGCCGAGCTCCGGGCCGAATTGCCTGACGACGTGCAGGAGACCCTGACCCGGCACGAACTCACCGGCGCGATCACGCATCCGGACTACCTGCGGGCGGCCGACGTCTTCTACGAGCGCCATGTCTGCCGCACTGTGCCGACCCCGGACGACTTCCAGGAGAGCGTCGCCCAGATGGAGGCGGAACCCACCGTCTACCACACGATGAACGGGCCGAACGAGTTCCATGTCGTCGGCACCCTGCGCTCCTGGAGCGTCATCGACCGGCTCGACCTGATCGAGGCGCCGACGCTCGTGGCGGCCGGCGAATTCGACGAAGCAACTGCCGGCACCTGGCAGCCCTTCGTCGACCACATTCCCACAGTGACCAGTCACGTCTTCCCCGACGCGAGCCACTGTGTGCACCTGGAACACCCCCAGGCGTTTCGGGCCGTCATTGGCGACTTCCTTGCTCGCCATGATTCCTGAACCGCGCCATCACCCACACCACTAACGAAAGAACACACCGATGACCGCATCACCGAGTTCGCCGGAGCTCAACGCGCAGCAGCAGCTTGAGTCCTTCGGCTACAAGCAGGAACTGAAGCGTTCCGTCTCCACCACGGATCTGCTCATCTACGGGCTGATCTTCATGGTCCCCATTGCCCCGTGGGCCATCTTCGGCACCGTGTACAACGCTGCCGAGGGCATGGTTCCACTGGTCTACCTGATCGGCCTCATCGCCATGATCTTCACGGCCCTCGCCTACGCGCAGATGGCGAAGTCGATTCCCCTGGCCGGCTCCGTCTTCTCCTACGTCGGCCGAGGCATCCACCCCACGGCCGGATTCTTCGCCGGCTGGGCCATCCTGCTCGACTACCTCCTCGTGCCGACGCTGCTCTACGTGTTCGCAGCGGAGTCGATGATCGGCATCTTCCCCGATTCCCCGCGGTGGATGTGGGCGCTCATCTTCGTGGCGATCAACACCGCGATCAACCTGCTGGGAATCACGTCGATCAAGCTGATGAACCGGGTCTTCCTCGCCATCGAGCTGGTCTTTGTCGTCATCTTCGTGATCATCGCGGTCAACGCGCTGGCCAGCGGCTCGGTGCCCGGTGCGGAGTTCACGATCACCCCGCTCTGGGACGCAAGCAAGGTATCCGGGCCGCTGATCGCAGCAGCGCTCTCCATCGCCGTCCTGAGCTTCCTCGGTTTCGATGGCATTTCCACCATGGCCGAAGAATCCACCGGCGGCCGCAACTCCGCCGGCAAGGCAATGATCATCGCCCTGTTCATCGTGGCCTTCTTCTTCATCCTGCAGACCTGGCTCGCCAGCGCGCTTTCCGCTGGACGCGGCACATTCAGCGACAATGAGGTGGGCAATGCCTTCTTCACCGTCGTCGAAGCCGCATCCAACAGCGGTTGGGCGACCACGTTCTTCGTGGTCAACGTCCTGGCGATCGGAATCGCAAACGCCATGGCAGCGCAGGCCGCCACATCCAGGCTGCTCTTCTCGATGAGCCGGGACCGTCAGTTGCCGAAGTTCCTGAGCAAGATCAGCACCCGCCAGGTGCCGAAGAATGCGATCCTCCTGGTGTCGGCGCTCTCCGCCGTACTCGTGCTCTTCTTCGTCGGCCAGATCGACCTGATTGCGGCCCTGGTCAACTTCGGCGCGCTCTTCGGGTTCATGCTCCTGCACCTGTCGGTCATCGTGTTCTACATCGTGCGCAAGAAGTCGACGAACTACCTGCTGCACCTCATCGTGCCGGTCGTCGGGTTCCTCATCATCGGCTACGTCCTTCTCAACGCCAGCGACCTGGCCAAGATCGGCGGTCTGGTCTGGCTCGTGCTCGGCGCCGGAGTCTTCCTGTACTACCGCGTCACCGGTCGAAAGACCGCACTGTCCGGCGAGGACCTCGAGCAGCCGCTCGCGGTTCCGGCGACCGGAGAGCGGGCCGGCCTCTAGACCATGGACCACTTCCTGGACAAAAGCCACGGCCAGCCCGGCTTCTCGGCCGATAGCGCCCCGGCCCTCCGCATTGTTCCCGGTACGGGAGAGCGGATCGGATTCGAAACCAGCGACGAGGTGTACGCGCAACTGCACGAGCACCACGACATGGGCAAGCTGACGGCGCAGATCAACCCGGTCACCGGTCCGGTCTACGTCGAAGGCGCCGAACCGGGCGATGCGCTCGCCGTCACCATCCACGAGATCCGGCTGAAGGACTGCGGCTGGTCGGTGAGCCTCCCCGGCTCCGGCGCCTTGCAGAACGTCATGGGCGAGGAAATGTTCACCCGGCGGGTGCCCATCGACGCGGCCGGCGTGCATGTCACGGATCGCCACGTGTTCCAACCGCTCCCGATGATCGGGTGCATTGGCACGGCACCAGCCGTGGGAACGAATTCGACGATCATGCCGTCCTACCCACAGGGCGGGAACATGGACGTCACGGATTGCCGCCCGGGCTCGACGGTGTACCTTCCGGTCATGATCGACGGTGCCTACCTGTCGATCGGCGACATCCACGCGATCATGGCGGAGGGCGAGTCATCCTTCATCGCGATCGAGGCGGAAGGCATTGCCGTGGTCAGCATCGATCTGGTCAAGGGCATGACCCTGCGGGCTCCACGCGTCGAGACGGCGGAGGAGTGGATCTTCGTCGGCCTGGGAGATCCCGTGCAGGAGAGCATCACCCGCGGCTACGAGGACATGTTCCACTTCCTGGTCGACGACCACGGGTGGGACGAAGGGGATGCCTTCGCCGTCATGAGCGCCGTCGGGCACTCACGCCTCGGTGGGCCCACCGGCTCCACGGCGCCCGACCCGCTGCATCCGTTTACGGCCGTCGGTGCGGTCACGGTGCACCGCCTTCCGAAGAGCGTGCTCTGAGGCGGCGCGAGTAGGCAGCGCGAGTAGGCGGCCGAGCCTGTCGAGATCCCGGTCTCGACAGGCTCGCCGCCGGTCTGGGTCGACCGCCTCCTCCGCGTGAGGGGTCGCATATCGACCTTCGTTGGTCGATTGAAGGTCGATTTGCGACCCCTCACGACCGGGGTGGCTCGATCGCCGGAGGGCCTTGGCAGGCGACCACCGCCTGCCTAGGCTGGCAACGATTCGCACCACCAGCTCAGCAGCACGCTACCTCGTTTCGGGAGGTCAGTCATGGACAACATCGTGATCGAGAAACCGCCGGCCGCCGTCTGGCCCGCCGCGAAATCGCTCGCCACCTGCGCCGTCACGACCGCAGTGCTGCTCGCGCAACGCCGCATCCACCTGCCCCGGGCGATGACCGGCCGACGGATCCGCTTCGCCGACGGGACCACGGCATCCGTCTACCGCGAAACCGTGGTCGACCGTGGCCCGACGGGTGACCCCGCCGTACTCGTGGTCTGCTTCCGGCTCGTGCTCGTGCGCGGCAGGGGGCACGCCCTGTTCCGGTTGGAGAGCATCCTCAACACCCCGCTGTTCGTCGGGTTCCCGGGGTACGTGTCGAAGCTGTGGATGACGCACGACTCCCGCGGCACCTACCGCGGCATCTACGAATGGGACGGCCCGGCGCTGGCCGAGAATTACGCGCGCACCCTCTGGCGGGTCCTGGCGCTCGTCTGCGTGCGCGGCTCGATCCACTACCGGGTGCTGCCCGGGATCCGACGCGACGACTTCCTGCGCAACCCGGATGCCGTGGCCGAGGCCGTGGGAGCAGCCGGCGACCGAGCCTGGTGGCTGCCTGCCCAGCCCGTGTTGAGCGAGGCCGTGCCGGCCGTGCCGGGTCCGACCGTGCCGGGGCCGACCGTGCCGGGGCCGACCGTGCCGGGGGCGACGGGGGCGACAGGGGCGACAGGGGCGACCGAGCCGGGACCGGCAGCGCCGCAGCAGACCACGCCGGGGCCGGCGCGCACGTGACCACCCCGCCCGTCGACGTCCTGGTGGTCGGGGCCGGCACGACCGGCCTCGCCCTGGCCCTGCAGGCGCACGACCACGGAGCGCACGTGCGTATCGTGGAGCGCCGGCTCGACCTGTTCCGCCCGTCGCGGGCGATGATCATGCACCCGCGCACGCTCGAGCTGCTCCGGCCGCTGGGGGTGACGGATGCCCTCCTCGCGAGAGGGGACACGGCCGCCGCCGTCCGTCTGCACGTGGGCTCCCGGGTGGTGCCGGTCGGGATCGAGCGGCTCGACCTTCCCCGCACCGCCTTCCCGCACCTGCTGCTGATCCGCCAGGCCGACGTGGAGGCGGTGCTGGTCGAGGCGCTCACCGCACGCGGGGTCACGGTCGAGCGCGGCGCCGAGCTGGTGGGCATCCGCCCGGGCAAGAGCCACCGGGCGATCCTCCGGCACAACGATCACGACGAGGAACTCGAGGAAGTTCCATATCGGTACCTCGCTGGCTGCGATGGTGCGGCGAGCGTCGTGCGGGACCGGATCGGCGCCTGGCACGGCGGCGACTACGCCGAGGAAGTCGTGCTCGCCGACCTGGAGCTGAGCGGCACCGGCACGTCCGCCGACCGCGCCGCAGCCGACGCCCCCGCCGGCGACCGCTCCCGCGCCCACGCCGCCGACCGCGCCGCAGCCGACGCCCCCGCCGGCGACCTCGAGCCGGGCGTCGCACACGTCGTGGCCGGCCGGCGCGGGCTGCTGTTCCTCTTCGCGATCGGCGAACGCGCCACCTGGCGGATGCTCGCCACGCGCGCGGCGGGGGAGTCGCGGCATCCGTTCGGCCAGCCCGGTCCGCCCGTTCCGCGCGACCAACTCCAGGCGCTCGTCGATGACGCCGGCCTCCCCGCGCGGATCACCGAGGTGGCCTGGTCGGCGCAGGTGCGGCTGCAGTACCGCCTCGCCACGCACTTTCGCCGCGGCGCACTCTTCATCGCCGGCGACGCCGCGCACGTGCACTCCCCGGCCGCGGGGCAGGGCATGAACACCGGCATCCAGGATGCCCTCAACCTCGGCTGGAAACTTGCCTTCGCGGCCGGGGCCGACGCCTCCGGTGCGGCCCCGCGCACCGAGTTGCTCGCCTCCTACGAGCGGGAGCGGCGTCCGGCGGATCGGCGCGTGCTCCGGGTGACGCACGTCATCTTCTGGGCCGAGGCCAGCCTGCATCCGCTCGCGCAGCTCCTGCGCTCGGTCGTCGTGCCGCTCGGCGCGCCCCTCGCTCCGTGGCTGATGCGACGACGGCGGCTGGTGGCCGAGGGCGCCCGCCTGATGTCCCAGTTCGGGCTGCACTATCGGGGCAGCCGGCTGTCGGTCGAGGGCGTTGCCGCACCCGGATCGCGGCCGGGGTCGGTCCGTCGCGCGCGCGTCGGCTCGCGCCTGCCGGATGCGCTCGTGCGGTGCGAGGGCCGGCGGGTTCGGCTGCATGAGCTGATCGCCAAGCCCGGCGTGCACATCCTGCTGCAGAAGGATGCTGCCGTGATCGACACCGGGCTGCTCGGCCCGATGACCCACGTGCACCGGCTGAGCGACCGTCCGGGACGCGGCGTGGCCGTGATCCGGCCGGACGGCTACGTCGGATTCCGCGCCGCAGACGTGGACCAGGACCAGCTCGGCGCCTGGCTGCGCCTGGTTGGCCTGGCTCCGTGAGCGGACCGGGCGGGCGGGTAAGACCGCGGGAGGCGGCCTTCCGGGCGACCCGGCGACGGGCCGGGCGACTGGGCGACGGGGCGTGGCGACTGGGCGGCTCGGCGTGCGCGGCCCTGCCCGGAGTCGACGGCGCATCCCGGGCCCCGGGGAACGTCGTCGTCCATCCCTTTGCGGGGGGATCGGGCCGCGGGTATTGTCCCCCTCGATTCCTCTCGGAGCCGCGCGCGGCATCCGGAACCGTCACGCCGAGCGAATGGGTGATCCGATGTTCGACCACACAGCCAGCAACACGCGATCCGGCCCATTCGGCGCCCGCAACGGCAAGCGGGCCCCGGGCACGCGCATGTACGGCAGACTGCCCGGCGGGCTGCCCTTCCTCAGCCTCGGGGCGGGTGAGCCGCTGGTCTTCCTGCCGGGGATCGGGGCGCACAACGAGGGCCCCGTCGGCATGGAGCGCTGGGCGCAGGCACTGATGCTGGAGCCCTATGCCCACAGTCGTCGTGTCTGGTGGGTGAACCGACGGCCCGGGCTCGCGCCGGATGCCACGATCGCCGACCTGGCCGGCGAACTCGCCGGCGCGCTGCGTCGCCAGTTCGGTCGTCCGGTCGACGTGCTGGGAATGTCAACCGGCGGCAGCGTCGCGCTGCAGCTGGCGGTGGACCACCCCGACGTGGTCAAACGGCTCATCATCGTCTCGGCCGCCTACCGGCTCGGTGAGCGGGGGAGGAATGCGCAGCGACGCGTCGCCCAGGAGGTGCAGGCGGAGCGGCCGAGGCGGGCAGGCGCCGCGGCGTTCGCGATGCTCGGAGCCGGGCCCGCGTCGCGGAGGCTGCTGGGGGTGCTGGGCTGGCTGCTCGGCCGCTCGATGTACGGCAAGGCCACGCCCGACATGATCGCCACCATCCGCGCCGAAGACCAGCTGGACCTCAGGGATCGGCTGCACGAGATCTCCGCCCCGACCCTGGTCATCGGCGGGGAACGCGACGCGTTCTACAGTGAGCACCTGTTCACGCAGACCGCCGCGCTGATCCCGAATAGCCAGTTGCTCCTCTACGAAGGCCAGAGCCACATGGGCACGTCGACGAGCCGCGACCTCGTCTCGGACGTGCTCGGCTTCCTCGATGCGCAGGACATTGCGCCGGGGGCGGCGCCGGGGCGGAGCATCCGGGTCTCGCGCCGACGTGACCGTGCAACTGACTGACGCCCGCGGGCCGGTCGTGGCCCCAGCCGCCGGCCCGGGTTGAGTTGCGGACAAAGTACCTTCGCGCGCGTGGGGAAGGTACTTTGTCCGCAACTCAAATAGGTGGCCAAGGGGTCCAGCCCACGCACCAGCCCACGCACCAGCCCACGCTCGAGCCCAGCGCCCCAGCCCGCACGCCCGCGCTCCGGGCGCAACCAGGTCCGCCCTTAGAGCACGGGATCCATCGAGTCGAGGTGACAGGCGTCGTTCCACATCCGCAGCACCCGGTTCTCGCGCTCCCAGCCGAGGGTTGACACGGTCGCGGTGCCGAGGCTCAGGTTCCGGCCGGCCGTCGGCGGCAGGCCCATCCAGCGGGCGGCCATGATGCGCAGGAAATGCCCGTGTGCGAAGACGGCCACCGGTCCGTCGGCGGCCAGGCAGGCCTCGATGGTGCGGTCGGCGCGTGCGGCCACCTCGTCCACGGATTCGCCCGCCTCGACCGGGTGGGTCCAAATTGACCAGCCCGGGATGTCCCGGCGGATGTCGTCGGTCGTGCGCCCCTCGTACACGCCGTAGTCCCACTCCAGGATGTCGTCGCTCGCGACGCCCTGCCCGGCGTACCCTGCCCGTTCCATGGTCTCCCACGCGCGCGCGAGCGGGCTCGACAGCACGAGGGAGAACGCCTGGCCGTCGAGCATCTCGCCGAGGGCATCCGCCTGTCGGCGTCCGAGCTCGGTCAGGGGGATGTTCGTGCGTCCGGTGTGCTGGCCGGTGACGCTCCACAGGGTCTGCCCGTGCCGGATCAGGGAGACGGTGTTAGTGCGTGTCATGCGACGAGTCTAGGAGTGTCGGTGGCTGCCGATATCGTCACCAGCATCTACTCGCTAACGCTCGTGCCACGAGACGAAGGAGAGATGATGAAGGCATTTGTGGCCACGAGGGTGACCCAGGGCAAGCGCCCGAGCGATTTCAGCCACTGCATCGACGGGGAACTCGTCTGGATGATCGACCCCTGCCCGTTGAGCAGGCGCCATCCGGACGGCCCGTGCGGCTGCGGGCGCTCGTTCTCCGGGATGAGCACCGACGGGTACACGACGACGGCCGTGGTGCGCGACATCCCGGGTTTCAGCCGCGGCGACTACGAGATGGCGCTTCGGTCCTGCTTCGAAGCCCAAGGCTGGTGCCCGTGCTGCCTGAACCGGTCGGTGCCGGACATCGTCGACGAGCTGATCGACCTGGCCGCGTCCTGGGCCGACGGAACAGTGGTCGGGCGCCGCCTGGACCGGGTCCTGGCCCGGCACCGGTGACCCCGATGGCCGCGCCCCGCCCCGCTGGTCGAGCCCCGCCCCGCTGGTCGAGCCCCGCCCCGCTGGTCGAGCCGATCGAGACCGGGCGACTAATTCAGAGCGCGCCCTGGAGCTCGTTCCCCGCGGGGATCGGCGCCAGGCGGGTGACCTCGACGGGGCCCTCGAGTAGCCCGACGAGCGCTGCGTTCAGGCGCTTGACCGCGTCGCCCGCGCCGTGGGCGTCGAGCAGCTCGGCGGATTCCCAGGACTCGATCATGATGACCTGGCCGTTCGGGGCCTCGTGGATCGCGTAGAGCAGGCAGCCGGGCTCCTCGTGGACCTCGGCGATGGCCGGGGCCAGGGCGGCGACGACCTGGTCGAAGGCGCCGGCTTTGGGGGTGAATACGGCTGTGACAACGATGGACATGATTTCCTGACCTGACTGGTTGGCGAGTACGGGGGCGCAGTTGGTGCAACCGAGGGCGCGTTCCGCGGAGTGCACCATTCTCGCCCAATTACGGCTCGCCGGTCGCCCCGGGTTCCGGCCCGGGGATCGGGCCCGGGCGGCATCCGGGCGAACGCCGCTCAGGCCAGCGGCCAGACGATCCGCGTCTGCCAGGTGGACGGGTCCGGGCTGCTGTCCGGGTCGGTCAGGTATTCCTCCCACATGTCCTCGCCCAGCTCGAGCTTCTGCTCCGCCACCCAGGCCATCAGCTCCCCGTAGGTGCCGGCCAGGCCGTCGTACGACCCGGTGTGGATGGTCTGGATCGCCGGACCGCCGGGGAGCGTGACGACGACGACATCCGCGGTGCTTGTGACGGGCTCGGCAACCGGGAATCCCACGGTCACGTCGACCGTGTCGGTCGGCATGCCGTGGTACAGCGCGAGCGGGGGGGGGGGGGGGGGGGGGGGGGGGGGGGGGGGGGGGGGGGGGGGGGGGGGGGGGGGGGGGGGGGGGGGGGGGGGGGGGGGGGGGGGGGGGGGGGGGGGGGGGGGGGGGGGGGGGNCAGGATGGTGCGCGGCTCGAGTTCGACTCGTTCGGCCTTCATGCCAGCGGCCGGACGATGCGGGTGGTCCAGGTCGACGGGTCGGGATCGCTCTCGGGGCCGGTGAGGTATTCCTCCCACATGTCCTCCGACATCGTCAGGTCCTTCTCCGTCACCCAGGCCATCAGCTCGTCGTAGGTGCCGGTCATACTGTCGTACGACCCGGTGTGCACGGTCTGGATCGCCGGACCGCCGGGCAGAGTGACGACGCTCGCCTCCGGCGTGCTCGTGACCGGCTGCTCGACCGGGAAACCCGCGGTCACATCCACGATGTCCGTGGGTTTGCCGTGGTACAGGGCAATCGCCGGCCCGGCCGGATACGCGCCCTGCTTGCCCAGTTCCGCCGCCGACGTCGTGAATGCCCGGCCGAAGTAGTCGACCATGGCGGTGATCGGAATGACCTCGTGCACCCCCATCATGGTGCGCGGCTCGAGATCGACTTTCTCGGCATTCATTCTGGCTCCCTGGCTGCGATAGCGGATGCCTGGCCCCGAGCGAGGCCGACGGTGGCCAATGTAGTCCGCGCCCGGGGCGGTCGAAAGGGGACGAAAGCCAGTCCACGCCCCTGCGCCGACCTCCGGTGGCGCAGTGTCCGGCGCGCCGCCCTCAGCGTCATCCACCGAACTATTTGCTCCCCCCGGGCCGCCAGGTCGGGTCGTTCTGACCACGTTCTGTCCCCGCTGAGCTCGAAATGAACGTAACGTTGACAGGTGGGGCAGGGGCGCCACGCTACGAAAGGTCATTACTTGAACGACGAATGCATTCACGGGCTCGAAGGCAACCTCTGCGATCAGTGCTTCCCGAAGGCGGCCCCCACGGCTTCCGTTTCGGCACCCGTTTCGCGGGCCTCCTCGGCCTCCGGGGTCTCCAAGCGGGCCAGCCGCGCACGCGAAGCATCCGCTCCCACGGCGCTGCGCACCCCGCGGGCCGAGCCGAAGCCCACCCGGGCGACGAAGACTGCTGCCGTGCCGCGGGCATCCGCCAAAATGCCGGCCGACGTCGGTGAGCAGCGGATCTACCACGTCACTCACATCAGCAACCTGACCGGCGTCCTGAGCAGCGGCGCCCTCCTGGCCGATGCCAGCAAGGCCTGGGAAGGCCGTCCGGCCGTCGACATCTCCTCGGCCGAGACCCGCGAATCACGCCGGTCCATCCTCGTGTCGGGCCAGGGCAGCCTGAGCGTCGCGAAGTACGTGCCGTTCTTCCTCTCGCCGGACGCCAGCGTCTGGGACAGCATCCGTGCGCGCAGCGACGACCCGCGCCTCGCGCTCGATCCCCACGGCTCGGCCCCCTTCGACTTCGTCATCCTCGTGAGCACGGTCAGGAAGGCGCTCGACGCGCAGGCCGCAGCCGCTGAGTCGGCGCCTGGGTCGGCTGCGGAATCGGCAGCATCGGCTCCCGAGTCGGCAGCCGTCGCCGCCTCGGCCGGCGTGGTTGCCGCCGACGGCGACGCCGCGGGCGTGCTGACCCGGTTCGGCACGACCCGAGCGGATACCGAGGGTGTGCTGCGCAAGCTGCGCGCCGACCCGGAGTCCCCGGCGATCCTCGAGGCAGAGTTCCTCATCGAGGAGACGTTCCCGTTCGAGCTGGTGACGCTCATCGGCGTGGCCAACGACAAGGTTCGCGACCTGGTCAAGCCCATCCTCGCGGCGTCGTCGCACCGGCCGAAGGTCGCCGTGTACCCGCCGTGGTTCCAGCCCGCGGAAGAGTCCGCGGAGTAGTTCGCGCGGCAGCTCCTCCCACGCGCGGCAGCTTCCAACTGAATTGCGGGCAAACAACCTTCGTCGGGCGCGGGAAGGTACTTTGTCCGCAACTCAGCGCCGCGCGGCGGATGTCGCGGGCTCGTGGGCCCGCGGCGCGCGCTATCGGGCCAGGAGCCCGGTGCGTTCGGGGTGCCGTTCGAACCATGCGCTGACGTACCAGCAGCTCGACACGATTCGATAGTCCGTCGTGGCCTCGATGTCGGTCACGGCGAATTCCACGAGCTCGGCTGCGTAGCCGTGCCCTCGCTGGGGCGGCTGCGTGTAGGTGCGCGTGAGTGCGATGATGTTGCCGTTGATGGCGTAGTCGACGATGCACGCCAGCTGGCCGTCAACGCGCAGGGTGTAGCGACGGTCATCCGGTTCGTGCGCGAATTCGTGGGCCATGGCTTCAGCGTACGTACTCGGCGGGAGTGGCGCACTCAGCGGGCTTCGCGGGCTTCGTGGGCTTCGTGGGCTTCGCGGGCGTGGCGGGCGTGGCGGGCGTGGCGGGCGTGGCGGGCCTGGCTGGCGTGGCGGGACTGGCGGGCCTCGCGGGCCTGGCGAGCGCCGGCGTGGCGAATCCATCAGCACCACATCAGCCTTCGACGACCCTCCCCGATCCGAGTTTGAGTTGCGGACAAAGACCCTTCGTCGGGCGCGGGAAGGTACTTTCTCCGCATCTCAACCGGGTGGGCGCGTGGCCTGTGGACAATTCGCACGCCGGGGGCGCGAAAACGGCATCCTCCATGACATGACAGCACGGGTTCCGCTCCCCGACGATTTCGCCGATCGCCCCTTCCTCATCGCAGCTGCCCGAAGCGCCGGGGTTGGCGCGTCGCGGCTGAGGGGAGCCGACCTGCATCGGCCGTTCTGGGGCATCCGTTCACCGGCCCCGCCCGGCGACGCAGCCGATGCGCCCGCGCCCGCAGCCCACGCCGCCGCATCCTCCGCCGGCCTCACCGCTCTCGAGGCGCTCTGCCGGGCGCTCGCCCTGCGGATGCCCCCGCACGCCTTCTTCACGCACGAAACCGCGGCCCGGCTGCTGCGGCTTCCGCTGCCGCGGGCGTTCGAGTCGGCGCCCCCGGTGCACGTCGGGATCGCCGCGCCCGCCCGGGCCATGGACGCGCGGGGCGTGGTCGGGCACAGCATGCGCATCCGGCCGGAGGAGATCGTGCTCTGGCGGGGCCTCCGCTTCACCGGCCCCGCGCGCACCTGGCTCGACCTCGCGGCCCGGCTCGCCCTCGTGGACCTCGTCGCGGCGGGCGACCACGTCGTGCAGTTGCGGCAGCCGCTGGCCACGCTGGACGAGCTGGCGGATGCCGTCGCCCGCTACCCGAGTCGCCGCGGCCTCGCCCTCCCGCGCGAGGCCCTCCCGCTCATCCGCACCCGGTCCGAGTCGCGGCGCGAGACGAAGCTGCGCGTGCTGATTGTGCTCGGCGGACTGCCCGAACCCGAATGCAACCTCAACATCTACGACCCGCGCGGGCGCCTCCTGGCCCGGGCAGACCTCGCCTACCCCGAGTTCAGGCTGCTGCTCGAATATCAGGGAGATCACCACCGCACGGATCGGGCGCAGTGGCGCCGGGACATCCGCCGGGTCGGAAACCTGGAGGACCACGGCTGGCAGATGCTGCAATTCACCGACGATGACCTGCAGGATCCGTCCGCGCTCATCGCGCTCATCGAGCTGCGATTGCGAGCCCGCGGGTGGACCGGAACGCGACGTCCGCCTCGCTGACTCGGCCCGCTGACTCGGCCTGCTCGCTCGCCCACCAACCCCGCTGAGTTGCGGAAAAAGTACCTTCCCGAGCGGCGGGAAGGTACTTTGTCCGCACCTCAACGGAGGGAGCGCAGGCAAGAGCGAGACGGCCGGGCAACGGATGTCAGACCCTCCCGATACTCTCGACAGAGAGCGACCGGAGGGGGAGCGATGTACCTGCTGAACGGCGGTGTGGTCACCAGCGCGAGCGACCTGACCACGGCATCCAAGTGCGAGTTTGCCTTCCTGCGCTCCCTCGACGCGAAGCTCGGCCGGATCGCCGCGGCAGAAAAGAAGGCCGACGCCATGCTCGAGCGCACCGGCGTGCTCGGCGACGAACACGAACTCCGCGTGCTCGAGGGCTACCGGGCCAGGTTCGGCGAGGGAGTCGTCGAAATCGAACGGCCCGACACCCGCGCGGACGGCGCCCTGGAGGCAGCGGTGGCGGCCACCGAAGCGGCCTTCCGGGGCGGTGCCGACATCGTCTTCCAGGCGACCTTCTTCCGCGACAACTTCCTCGGCTTCGCCGACTTCATCGTGCGCCAGCCCGACGGACGGTACCTCGTGCAGGACACTAAGCTCGCCCGCAGCGCCCGGGTCACCGCGCTGCTCCAGCTCGCCGCCTACGCGGACCAGCTCGAGTCCCTGGGCTTCGAGACCGCCGACACCGTGCAGCTGCTGCTCGGCGACGGAACCGTGAGCGAGCACCGGTTGGTCGACATCCTGCCCGTGTACCGCAAACGCCGGGCCCGACTGCTGCAGATCATCGCCGAGCGTATGGCGGATACCGCGCCCGTGGCCTGGGGCGACGCGCGCTACGCGGTCTGCGGCCGCTGCGCTGTGTGCGAGGGGGAGGTGCAGAGTCACCGCGACGTGCTGCTCGTCGCCGGCATGCGCGTGACGCAGCGGGCGCGGCTCGCGGAGGCCGGGATCCTCACGATCGACGCGCTCGCGGCGTCGGGCGCCACGCTCGGCACAGCAGACACGCCTGCCACGGCAGTCACGACAGGCACAGCAGCCACGCCAGCCACCCCAGCCACGCCCGACCAGCCCAGCCAGCCCGACCAGCCCAGCCCGACGAGCGAGATCCCCGGCATCGCCGACAGCACGCTCGCCGCGCTGCGGGCCCAGGCGCGCCTGCAGGTCAGCGCCGTCGAGAACCAGCCGCCGCCGGTCGAGCTCTACAACCCGTCGGCGCTGGCCGTGCTGCCCGAACCCAACCCGGGCGACATCTTCTTCGACTTCGAGGGCGACCCGCTCTACACCGAGGGCACCGGCGAGAGCTGGGGCCTCGACTACCTGTTCGGACTCGTCGAGCCCGACGAAACGTTCCGCGCCTTCTGGGCTCATACCTGGGCCGAGGAACGGGTGGCGCTTCGCGACTTCCTCGACTACCTCGGCGCCCGCCGCGCCGAGTTCCCGGGCATGCACGTCTACCACTACGCCTCCTACGAGCGCACGCACCTGCTGACCATCGCCGCCCGGCACGGCGTCGGCGAAGACGAGGTCGACCAGCTGCTGCGCGACAATGTGCTTGTCGACCTGTACCCGGTCGTGAAGAAGGCCATGCGCGTGGGGTCGCACTCGTACTCGATCAAGAAGCTCGAGCCGCTCTACATGGGCGACGAAATCCGCGACAAGGAGGGCGTCACGAACGCGGCCGACTCGATCACCGCGTACGTCGCCGCGCGCGACGAGCAGGTCACCGGCGATGCCGCCGAGGGGCAACGGATGCTCGACGCCATTGCCGACTACAACCGTTACGACTGCGTGTCCACGCTCCGCCTGCGCGACTGGCTGCTCGCCCGGGCGGCCGAGCGCGGCATCCCGATCGGGGCGATGCAGCCCGAGAAGGACGTCGCGGAGCTCGAGCCGTCTCCGCTCCGCGAGGCGCTGCTCGCGCTCGCCGGCGACCCGCTCGACCCGGACCGCGGCCCCGAGCAGACGGCGGCGGCGTTCGCGGCCGCCGCGATCGACTACCACCGCCGGGAACAGAAGAGCTTCTGGTGGGGCCACTTCGCCCGCCTCGCGCAGCCGATCGAGGTCTGGCGCGACACCCGGGACGTGCTCGAGATCCACGACGTGCGCCTGGAACGCGACTGGTACCGGGAGGGCGGCCAGCGCGTCGACCGACGCGAGCTGTGGCTGCGCGGGCAGTGGGCGCCGGGCAGCAGCGTCAAACCGGGCGAGCAGGCCGGGCCGTACCTGCTCTACGACTACCCGGGGCCGTTCCTCGACCCGAAGGCCGAGGCGGGATCCCGCTGCGCCAAGCCGGTCAAGATTCTCGCGGTCGACGACGACGGCAGCGTGCTCGTCGAGGAAACCCTGGGCAAGGACGTCCCGCCCTATGCCCACCGGCCGATGGCCCTCGCCCCGTCCGCTCCGCCCAAAGCGGGCAGCCAGAAGCCCGCAATCGACGAGTGGGCCCAGGCCATCGTCGACGCCCAGCCGGGGTGGCCGAACGACCCGATGGTCGACATCCTGCGCCGTGTCCCGCCGCGCACCCGTTCCGGCGCGCTGGCGTCCCTGGCCCCGTCCGATGAGCACGGCCGGGACCGGATCGAAGCGGTCGTGCGGAGCCTGCTCGACCTCGACCGGTCCTACCTCGCCGTGCAGGGACCGCCCGGCACAGGCAAGACCTACCTCGGCGCGCACGTCATCGCCGACCTCGTGCGCAGGCACCGCTGGAAGGTCGGCGTCGTCGCCCAGTCGCACGCCGTCGTCGAAACCCTGCTCGACGCCATCGTCAAGGCCGGCCTCGACCCGAGCCTGGTCGGCAAGGTCGCCCAGGTCGGCAGCTCGCCCGACGCCGCCGCGGATGCCGCCTTCACCGTGCTGGCCAAGGACGGACAGCTCCACTTCGGCCTGGACAACGCCGCCACGGGCTTCGTCGTCGGCGGCACGGCCTGGGACCTGAGCAATCCGGCCCGGATTCCCCGCCGCAGCCTCGACCTTCTCGTCGTCGACGAGGCCGGCCAGTTCAGTCTCGCCTCGACGATCGCAGCGAGCGTCGGCGCGAGCAACCTGATGCTGCTCGGTGACCCGCAGCAGCTGCCGCAGGTCAGCCAGGGCACGCACCCCGAGCCGATCGACCAGTCCGCGCTCGGCTGGGTGAGCGCCGGGCACGACGTGCTGCCCGAGGAGCTGGGCTACTTCCTCGCCGAGAGCCGCCGGATGCACCCCGCGGTAACCGCGCCGGTGTCGCGCCTGTCCTATGAGGGACGATTGCGGTCGCATCCGGTCGCCGCCACGCGCTCGCTGGCGGGCGTGGAGCCGGGCCTGCACGTGCTGCCGGTGCGGCACGTCGGCAACGCGGTCGAATCTCCGGAGGAAGCCGCCGAAGTGGTCTCGCTGGTCCGCCGGCTGCTCGGCACGAGCTGGACCGACCCGACCAAGGACCGCTTCGGCGAGCCCCTCTGCGAGGACGACATGATCGTCGTGACCCCGTACAACGCGCAGCTCGGCACCGTGCGGAACGCCCTCGCGGCGGCCGGCTACTCGCACGTGCGCGTGGGCACCGTGGACAAGTTCCAGGGCAAGGAGGCGGCGATCGCGATCGTGACCCTGGCGGCATCCTCGGCCAACGACGTGCCCCGCGGGATGTCCTTCCTGATCATGAAGAACCGGCTGAACGTCGCGATTTCGCGGGCCAAGTGGGCGGCCTTCCTCGTCTATTCGCCGGCGCTCACCGACTACCTGCCGGTGACCCCGGCCGGCGTCGCGGAGCTCAGCGCGTTCATCACTCTGGTCGAGCCCGCCGCGTAGTCGCTCAGCCCCGGTTGAGTTGCGGAGAAAGTACCTTCCTCGCGCGCACGAAGGTACTTTCTCCGCAAGTCAACCCGGGCCACACACCCTCAGGCCCGATCCAGCGCGCGCAGCACGACCTTCCGCAACTCCTCAACCCAGAGGACGCCGGATGCCAGGGCGACGCAGATCAGCCAGTGCTCGGCATCCAGGGGCGCGGTGCCGAACGCGACCTGCAGGAACGGGAGCTGCACCACGGCCACCTGGAGCAGCACGGTCAGCGCGATTGCGCCCCACAGCCACCGGTTGACGAAGAGGCGGCGGAACGCGCTGCTCGTTTCGGAGCGCGCGTTGAACGCGTTGAAGAGCTGCGCGAAGACGAGGGTGGTGAAGCCGGCCGTGCGGGCCACGTCGAGCGTGTCCTCTCCCGGCAGCAGCCCGCCGGGCAGGAACAGGTCGATCGTCGCGAGCGTCACGACGGCCATCACGATGCCGGTCGACAGGATGCCGAACCACATGCGCCGGTCGACGGCCCGGTCGGTGAGCGCCCGGGGCGGGCGTGCCATCACATCGTCGATCTCCGGGTCGATGCCCATCGCCAGTGCCGGGCCCGAGTCGGTGACGAGGTTGATCCAGAGGATCTGGGTGACCAGAAGTGGCAGCACCACGGCCTCGTTGCTCGCGCCGGACAGGCCGAGCACCCCGGCGAACAGCACGCCGAGGAACACGGTCAGCACCTCGCCCATGTTCGAGGAGAGCAGGTAGCGCAGGAACTTCCGGATGTTGTCGAAGATCACCCGGCCCTGTCGCACGGCCATGACGATCGTGGCGAAGTTGTCGTCGGCGAGGATCATCGTGGCGGCCTCCCTGGTCACCGCCGTGCCGGTGATCCCCATGGCGACGCCGATGTCCGCCGATTTCAGCGCCGGGGCATCATTCACTCCGTCCCCGGTCATCGCTACGATCTGCCCGTTCGACTGCAGGGCGTCGACGATGCGCAGCTTGTGCCGTGGCGAAACGCGGGCGAAGACGGATGCCCGGAGCACGGCATCCGCCAGCGCCGGCTCGTCGAGGCGGTCGAGTTCCAGCCCCGAGATGGCCGTCGATCCGGGCGGCACGATGCCGAGGTCGCTCGCGATGCGTGCGGCCGTGCCCGGGTGGTCGCCCGTGATCATGATCACGCGCACGCCGGCGCGGTGGGCCTCGGCGATCGCGGCGGTGGCCTCGTCGCGCGGCGGGTCGATAATGCCGACGACGCCCGTGTAGATCAGGTCGTGCTCGTGGGACTCGTCGATCGGTGTGCTGTCCGGATCGACGTGGCTGTACGCGACGCCGAGGGTGCGGAACGCCTGCGCGGAAAGCGCCCGCACGTCCTCCTGTGCTCGCCGCCGGCGCTCCTCGTCGAGGGGGACGACCTCCTCGCCGAGCTGGATGCGGTTGCAACGCTCGAGCAGCACATCGGGCGCGCCCTTGCTGAAGATCCGGAGGCTGCCGTCCGCCTTCTCCTCGTGCAGGGTCGACATCATCTTGCGGTCGGAGGTGAACGGCACCTCGTCCAGGCGGTCGAACCGGGCGACGTGGCCGTTCGTGCCGACGAGCTTGCCCGCGGCGACGAGGAACGCGGCCTCGGTGGGATCCCCCTGGATCTCCCACGTGTTGTCGTGCTCGAGCAGCTGGGCGTTCCCGGCCAGCGACCCGATGCCGAGCGTCCGCAGCACCTCGGCGTGCAGGCGCGGGTCCTCGAGTGGCCGGCTGTCGGCATCCAGCACCGCGCCCTCGGGCCGGTAGCCCACGCCGGTCACCCGGGCCGCGCCGGACGCTGTCAGCACCCGTTCGATCGTCATCTCGTTCTTCGTCAGCGTGCCTGTCTTGTCGGCGCAGATGACGGATGCCGACCCCAGCGTCTCCACGGACTTGAGGTTCTTGACGACCGCGTTGCGCCTGGCCATCCGCTGCACCCCGATCGAGAGCACGACCGACAGGATGGCCGGCAGGCCCTCGGGCACGGCCGCGACGGCGAGGGAGATGCCGAGCAGGAACACGGTCACGTAGTCGGCGGGGGTGGAGACGCCCTGCACGAGCACGATCGTCAGCATCACGACGAGGGCGATTCCGATGACGATCGCCCCGAGGGTGCGGCTGATGCGCTCGATCTCCTTCTGCAGCGGCGTCACGTGGGCGGGCGTGGCGTCGAGCATGGTGGCGATGGCGCCGACCTCGGTGTCCATGCCGGTGCCGGTCACGACGGCCCGGCCGACGCCCTCCACGACGGCCGTTCCCTTGAAGACCATGTTCAGCCGGTCGGCCAGCTGCGCCGCGGCGGGCAGGGTGTCGGCTCTCTTGCCCACGGCCTCGCTTTCGCCGGTCAGGGAGGCCTCGGCCACCCGCAGCGCGCTCGCGGACAGGAGCCGGGCATCCGCACCCACGTGGTCGCCCTCGCCGAGCGCGAGCACATCGCCGCGCACGAGGTCGGCGCTCGGAACGGTGGCGAGTTCGCCGGCGCGCAGCACGGTAGAGGATGCTGCGGTCATCGTCGACAGGGCGGCGACCGCGTCGCCGGCGCGGGCCTCCTGCACGAAGCCGAGCACGGCGTTCAGCACAACGATCGCGGCGATGACGATCGCGTCGATCGGCCAGGCGTCGGATCCGGCGGCCCGCTCGAAGATCCACGCGCCGATGGAGACCAGGACGGCCACGAGCAGCAGGTAGATCAGCGGGTCGTGGAACTGGGCCAGGATCTTGCGCCAGGTCGGCACGGGCGGGATCCCGCGGAGCTCGTTCGGGCCGTCGCGGGCCAGGCGCCGGGCGGCCTCGGCGTCGCTCAGGCCGACGGCGGGGTCGACCTCGAGCCCGCGGGCGATGTCGTCGGCGTCGGCGAGGGAGGGGTCGGCGAGCGAGGAGTCGGGTGTTTCTGCTCCCATGCTCAGTGAGATTTGTCCGTGGCCATGAGATCAGTCTGTCGCACTCGCGAGCCGGGCGCTGCAGCCCTGGGGCGTGCGTGCCGCCTCACGCGCGCGGGCTCACGCGTGCCGGCGCCGCTGAGTTGCGGACAAACACCCTTCGTTTCGCGCGGGAAGGTACTTTGTCCGCGACTCAACCCAGGCGTGGTGTGGGCAGGGCAGGGCAGGGCAGGGCAGGGCAGGGCAGACCAGGGTCAGTGCAGCGCCCCGCCGGGCGCGCGCGTGTCCACTGCCACATCGAGGCTGGTGCGCACGATGGCCAGCAGCGCGAGGGCCGCCATCTCCACGGACATGCTCGGCTGGTCGCGGGCGGCAGCCTGCTCGGGGGCGTAGGGGATGTGCACGAAGCCGCCCCGGGCATCCGGGCGGTCGGCCTGCAGCGTGTGCATCAGCCGGTAGAAGACGTGGTTGCAGGTGTAGGTGCCCGCGGTCTGGGACACGGATGCCGGGATGCCCGCCTGGGTGAGTGCCTCGACGCAGGCCTTGATCGGCAGCGTGCTGAAGTACGCGGCGGGCCCGTCCGGCACGATCGGGGCGTCGACGGGCTGGAAGCCGGCGTTGTCGGGGATCCGGGCGTCGTCGACGTTGATGGCGACGCGTTCGACCGAGATCCCGGGGCGCCCGCCGGCCTGGCCGACCGCGATCACGAGGTCGGGCCGGAACCGGTCGAGCGCATCCGTCAGTGCCCGGTCGCAGGCCTCGAAGTCGACCGGGATCTCGGCGATGTGCACGTCTTCGGGCCCGTCCCAGAGCGCCTGCGCGCGCAGCACCGCCTGCCAGGAGGGGTTGACGGTCTCGCCGTCGAACGGCTCGAACCCGGTCAGCAGGATTGAGGTCACGGATGCCACGCTACCGGCCGGCCGCATAGCCCTGCGCGCCGCGCGGGTTGGCGGCGGCACCGAGCAGGCCCGTGTATGGGTCGCTGGTGACCGCGGACAGGCGGCCGAGCGACCAGTCGCCGGCCCGGGTGACGCGGTGACCGCGTCGCTCGAGGTCGGCGATGATCTCGTCGCCGAGGCGGTCCTCGACCACGGCGCCGCCGGGAGTCCAGGTGCGCGGCCAGAACGACTCCGGCATGGATGTCGTGTGGAACGCGGGCGCATCGATTGCCTGCTGCGGCGAGTAGCCTCCGACGATCGTGCGCAGCAGGTACAGCAGCTGCCACTGGTCCTGCTGGTCTCCGCCGGGGGACCCGACGGCCGCGACGGGCTTTCCGTCCCGGAGCACGAGGGTGGGGGTCAGGGTCGTGCGCGGGCGCTTGCCCGGGGCCAGCGTCGACGGTGCCCCGGCTTCGAGCCAGGTCATCTGCAGCCGGGTGCCGAGGCAGAAGCCGAGTTCCGGAATGGTGGGGGAGGACTGCAGCCAGCCGCCGGAGGGGGTGGCCGAGACCATGTTGCCCCACCGGTCGACGACGTCGATGTGGCAGGTGTCGCCGCGCGTCTCGCCGGTGGGCGCGACGGTGGGCTCGCCCGCGTCCCGGGGCGCGGCCGGCTCGCCCGCACGCGGCGGCGCGACGGTCGGTTCGCCCACGCCCGCGAAGGCCCGGTTCCCGGCGCCGGCCCCGACCGCGTCGGCGGCGTGCCCGCCGGGCACGGGCGGGGCGTATTCGGTGCGGAGCGGCGGCAGGAATGGCTCGCGTCCCGGCACCGCCCCCGGCCGGAACTCGTGCGAGGCCGTCTCGGCGATCAACGCCCGCCGCTCGGCCGCGTACTCCGCCGAGAGCAGGTAGTCGAGGGGGACATCCGCGTCGCCGTACCAGGCCTCGCGGTCGGCCAGCGCCAGCTTCTCGGCCTCGAGGATCGTGTGCGCGCCGAGCGCGGTCGACGGGTCGAGGTGCGGGTCGTCGAACCCGTCGAGGATGGCGAGCATCTGCAGCAGGGCCGGCCCCTGGCCCCAGGCCCCGGTCTTGGCGATCGTGAAGCCGCGGAAGGTCGCCGTGACGGCCGGCTCGACGGATGCCGCGAAGCCGGCCAGGTCCTGCCCGGTCATCACCCCGGCGTGGTCGGTTCCGGAGGAGTGCCGGTGCGGCGTCCGGATGAAGTCCACGATCGCCCGGGCGACGAACCCCTCGCTCCACTCGGTGCGCGCCGCGTCGATCCGGGCCTCGCGGGAGCCGCCCGCGGAGCCCGCCGGGGTGCCCGTCGCAGTGCCCGCCGCAGGGTCAGCCGACCCGCCGGCAGCGCCGGCCGCCGCTGCCGCGACGAGTCGCTCGAGGGTGCGCGCCCACGCCTCGTTCCTGACCAGCTCGCCCGCCGCCGGCACGCGCCCGCCCGGCATCCACCGCTCGGCGGAGCTCGGCCAGTGCTCGGTGAACAGTTCGGCGACAGCGCCGATTGTGGCCGAGACGCGGGGCAGCATCGGATGCCCCCGCCGGGCGTAGCCGATGGCGAACTCCAGCACCGGCTCGAGTTCCCAGGTGCCGTGGTCGCGCAGCAGGAGCAGCCAGGCGTCGACGGCCGCCGGAACAGCGGCGGCCAGCGCCCCCGCCCCGGGAACCAGTTCGAGGCCCTCCGCCAGGTAGTGCTCCGGGGTCGCGGCGGAGGGGGCCGGGCCCTGCCCCATCAGCACGATCGGGGCATCCGGATGCTCGGCGGTCGCAAAGATCCCGGTCATATCGCCGCCCGGTCCGTTCAGGTGCGGCTCGACGACGTGCAGCACGAACGCTCCGGCGACCGCCGCGTCGAAGGCGTTGCCGCCGCGCTCGAGCACGGCCTGCGCCGAGGCCGTCGCCAGCCAGTGGGTTGAGGCGGTCATGCCGAACGTGCCCTGCAGGGTTGGACGGGTGGTGAAGGAGTTCGCGGGAGTGTAGGTCACAGGCCCACTCTGGCAGAGCTCGACGTCGACTGCTCTCATGCAAGACTTCCCACAGGGGTGAATTGCGGACAACGTACCTTCGTTTCGAGAATGAACGTACTTTCTCCGCAACTCAAACCGGCGACGAGGCAGGGATGCCATGGCTGCGCACACACAGGCGGAGATCGAGCGAAAATACGACGTGGATGCCGCGGCCTCCGTGCCCGACCTGACCGCCGCGGACGGCATCGCCGCGGCCCGTCACCTCGAACCGGTCACGCTCACGGCGGTGTACTTCGACACCGCGAACCTCGACCTGGCCGCGCACCGGATGATCCTGCGCCGGCGTGAGGGCGGCCCCGACGAGGGCTGGCACATCAAGAAGCCCGCGAAGGAGGGCCGCACCGAGCTGCACTGGCCGCTGGGCAGCGGCACGGCCGGGAACTCTCGCGGTAAGGCCGCCGCCGGCCGCCCTGCAGGCAAGGCTGCCGGCACTGCCATCCCCGACGAGGTGCTCGAACCCGTGCGCGCCATCGTGCGCGACCGGGTGCTGTCCCCGCTGGCACGCATCAGCACCGTGCGCACCGCAGTGCACCTGCTGAACGAGCGGGGCGAGGCCGTGGCCGAGCTGGCCGATGACGTCGTGTCGGCGTCGGATGCCCGCGGCGGGACGCTCCGCAGTTGGCGCGAGTGGGAGGTGGAACTGCTCCCGGCCGCCCCCGATACGAAGAAGGCACGCAGCAGGCTCCTCGACGCGATCGAACGGGTCCTGCTCGAGGCCGGGGCGACCCCCTCGTCCAGCGTCGCCAAGGTCGCGCAGGCACTCGGGGTCGAGTCGCTCACCGACGTCGTGCCCGGGGTCGGCGCGGTGGCCGACGCAATTGCCGGGACCGCGGCATCCGTCGTCGTCGCCGCCGTGCGCGGGCTGACCGCCGCGCTCGAGATCGCCGATCCCGCCGTGCGTGCGGACCAGCCCGATGCCGTGCACCAGATGCGCCGGGCCGTGCGCCGGCTCCGTAGCGTGCTGGCCGGCAACAGCCGCCTGTTCGACGGTGAGGCGGTCCGGGCGCTGCGGGGCGGCCTCGCCTGGCTCGGCGGCTCGCTCGGGGAGGCGCGCGACGCCGAGGTGAGCGGCAAGCGGGCCGTGCGGGAACTTGACGCCGTCCCGGCGCACCCCTCCGACGCCGCCGTGCAGGCCCGCCTCGTGGCCGATGCCCGCCGCGAATACACCGAGGCGCACCAGCGCGTGCGCCGGCTGATGTCGAGCCCGGGGTACTACCGGCTGCTCGACGCCCTCGACGACTTCGCCGCGCGCCCGCCGGTGACCACGCGGGCGTCCCATCCCGCGGTCAAGGAACTCCGGCGGCAGCTGCGCCGGGACATCGCCCGGCTGCGCGCCCGAGCGCGGAGGGCAGCGGCGGCCGGGCCGGTCGACCGTGAAGCAGCCCTGCACGACGTGCGCAAGGCCGTGCGGCGCCTGCGTAATGCCGTCGATGCAATCCGGCCCGAGGCGGCCGCCGTGCTCGGCGCGAAGAAACGCCGCGCCCTCCGCCGTATCTCGGCCGCGGCCAAGCCGATCGAGACGTCCCTCGGCGAGCGGCACGACCTGGTGCTCTTCGCGGGGCAGCTCGAGTTCGCCTCCGCGAGCGCCAACGAGGCGGGCGAGGAGACCTTCGTCTACGGGATGCTCACCGCGCGCTCGTCGAGGGAGCTCGGCGCGCCGTCCGCGGACCTTGACGCTTCGGTGCGCCGAATCGTGCGGCTTGCCCGCACGTTCTGACCCGCACGCAGGCTCTGACCAGCGCGCACGCTCGAGTCCGCACTGAGTCGCGGAGAAAATACCTTCGTTTTCGAATTGAAGGTACTTTGTCCGCAACTCAGCGGGCGCAGCGGCGCAGCGGGGCGCCAGGAGCAGCTGAGGCTACCCGGCAGCCCCAGCAGCCCCAGCGGCTTCGTCGGGCAGCGCGCCTTCCCCCGACGGATGCGCGCCGGCCGCGTCGATCATCCAGGCGTAGTTGAACGCGGCCTCGCGCCAGGCATTGTACCGCCCGGAGACGCCGCCGTGCCCCGCCGACATCTCGGTCTTGAGCAGGGCATCCGCCCCCACCTCGCGCAGCCTGGCCACCCACTTAGCGGGCTCGACGTAGAGCACCCTCGTGTCGTTGAGGCTGGTGACGGCGAGGATGCGCGGGTAGTGCGTCGCGTGCACGTTCTCCACCGGGGAATACGTGCCCATATAGGCATATACCTCCGGGTCGTGCAGCGGGTCGCCCCACTCGTCCCATTCGATCACCGTCAGCGGCAGCGACGGGTCGAGGATCGACGTGACCGGGTCGACGAACGGCACGCCGGCGAGGATGCCCGAAAACAGTTTCGGCGCCATGTTCGCCACCGCGCCCATCAGCAGGCCGCCCGCGCTGTGGCCCTCGGCGACGAGCCGGTCGGGCGAGCTGTACCCGCAGTCGATCAGGTGCGTCGCGCACTCGATAAAGTCCGTGAAGGAGTTGCGCTTGCGCAGCTTCTTGCCGTGCTCGTACCAGAGCCGGCCGAGCTCACCGCCGCCGCGCACATGGGCGACCGCGAAGATCATCCCGCGGTCGAGGAGGCTGAGCCGGGAGATGCTGAAGCCGGGGTCGATGCTGTGCTCGTACGAGCCGTAGCCGTAGAGCACCGTCGGCGCCGGTTCGCCCGGGGTCACGAGGTCCTTGCGGTAGACGAGGGAGATCGGGATGCGCGTGCCGTCGTCCGCGACGGCCCACTCCCGGCGTTGCTCGAACAGGGTCGGGTCGTAGAGTCCGAGCACCGGCTGCTGCTTGAGCAGGCGCAGCTCGCCCGTGGCGACGACGTGGTCGTACACCGTCGACGGCGTCACGAAGCTCGTGTAGACCAGGCGGATCGTCGGCTGGTCCCACTCCGGGTTGCCGGCCACGCCCACCGTGTACAGCGGCTCGGTGAACTTGAGCTCGGTCAGGCCGCCGTCGTCGTGGTCGTGCTCGTCGTGCCGGGCAACCGCCACCCGGGCGAGCCCCTCCTTGCGGTACTCGATCACGATGAAATCGCGGAACGCGTCGACGCCCTCGAGGCGGATCCGCTCGCTGTGCGGAAGCACCACCCTCCTCGCCCCCTGCGGGTCGGATGCCGCGACGCTGACGAGTTCGAAGTTGACCGCCTTGTGACCTTCCGGGCCGTCGTTGTGCACGATCAGCAGCCGGTCGGTGCCGCCGAGCACTGCGTGCTCCACGTCGTATTCGACGCCCTCCTGCCGCGGCCAGACCACGACGAACTCGCCGGTCGGGTCGGCGGCGTCGAGCAGCCGGGTCTCGCTGGTCACGCTCGAGCCGGCTTCGATGACGAGATACTTGCGGCTGCGGGTGCGCCCGACGCCCACCCAGAAGCGCTCGTCGGGCTCATGGAAGACGTTCACGTCGGCGGATGCCGCGGTGCCGAGCTCGTGCCGCCACACCGTGTCCGGCCGCCAGGCATCGTCGACCGTCGTGTAGAACAGGTAGCGCCCGCTCGGGTCGAACATGGCGCCCTCTGACGTGTTCGGGATCTCGTCGGGCAGGTTCGCGCCCACCGCGGTCTCGCCCGTCGCGGCGCCGCCCGCCGCCCCCGCGGCGATCGCCCGCACCCGGATCGTGTACCGCTCGTCGCCCTCGGTGTCGACGGCGTAGAGCAGCAGGGTGCCGTCGGTGCTGATGTCGAAGCTGCCGATCGCGAAGAAGTCGTGGCCGGCCGCCTCCACGTTGTCGTCGAGGAGCACCTGCTCGCCGGGCAGCCCCGCCCCGGCCGAGCCAACCACGCCGGCCGAGCCCGCCTCGCCGCCCGAGCCAACGTCGCCGGCCGAGCCAACCATGCCGCCCGAGCTTGCCCCGACCCCCGCCAGCACCGGCGGAGCCCAGTCGTCCGGGTTCGAGATCGGCGCCCGGCAGTGGATGCCGTACTCCTGCCCCTCCACCGTGCGCGTGTAGTACCACCAGTCGCCGCGGCGCACGGGAACGCTGAGGTCGGTTTCCAGCGTGCGGCCCTTGATCTCCTCGAAGATCTGCTCCTGCAGCAGTGCGAGGTGAGCGGTGCGGGCATCCGTGAAGGCATTCTCCGACTCGAGGTGCGCCACCACCTCCGGGCTCTCCTTCTCGCGCAGCCACTCGTAGTTGTCCACGTACACGTCATTGTGGTGGGTACGCGGCTGGGGCTTTTTCGCGGCGGCAGGAGGAATGTTCATGAGCCCCAGCGTACGTCGCCGAGGCCCACGGGGGTGTCGGGCTGCTACCGCCAGGGCGTCGCGTCGACCTGGATCGCCACGACGTAGAGGTGCCGGCCAAGCTCGATCTTCTCCACCTCGTACACCCGCACCCGGGTCTGCGGGTTCGTGTCGGCCGGCCTGCCGACGCCGATGCCGTAGCTGACGTATCCCTCGAAGTCGCCGGCCGAGGCGTACCGGGTGATCGCCGGGTAACCGATGACGGGCGCCGGCGCCGAGACGATGCTCGAGGCGCCGTTTTCGAGGTGGGCCTGGGCCGTCCGGAAGACCACCCGGAGGATCGACTGGGTGCCCGGCATCGGGATGTTCGCCCCGCTGCCGTCGGCGATGAGCTTCGGCACGTACTCGATGTCGTAGCTCGGGAAGCCGCTCTGGAACCGGAAACTCATTTGGTCATACGGCGGGTTGTCCGACGGATGCGTGCCCGCGGCGATCGAATACAGGTACGGCAGCGGCGGCGCGGGCGGCCCCGCGATCGGCACCGGGAACTCGTGCTCCACCCGGTAGGGCTCGCCGGGACCGGGCCAGCCCCAGTCCTGCACGATGCGTGAGCTGATCACGCGGTCGCCCGAGTTCGGAGGCGCCGGCTCGTCGTCCGGCGGGGGAGTGGTCGTCGGCGTCGGCGCGGACGAGCCCGACGGGGACGGGGACGGCGAAGGCGAAGGCGACGGGGTGGCGGTGGCCGTCGATGGGGAGGTGCTCTGCCCGGGAATCGGCGCCGGCGTCGTGCAGGCGGTGACGAGGAAAACCAGCGGCAGCAGCACCAGCGGTGCCAGCCGGCGGGGCGCCGCCTGGGCGGCGCGGCCTGCCGAACGGTGGGCACAACCGAGTCTCATCAGGTCCCCAATCGATTGCGTCCCGACCCCTCAATCGCAGTCTGGCCCCGGCACGAGCGCCGCACAAGGCGGGCAATCAGCGCCCGGCGCCCTCCGCAGCCCGGAGCGCAGTAGCCGGCACCGGGCGCCCGGCCAGCCAGAGGTCGAGTTCGGCCGCGGGCGCCGGCCTCGACAGGTGGAAGCCCTGGGCGTGGTCGCAACCGTAGCCGACCAGCTCGTCGTAGGCGGCGGCATCCTCGACCCCCTCCGCGACCATGCGCAGGCCGAGGCTGTGGGCGAGGTTGATCGCCCCGGCGACCAGGGCGGCGGCCCGGGGATCGCCGGACATCGGCATGACGAAGGACCGGTCGAGCTTGAGCTCGTCGATCGGAAGTTCCCGCAGGTAGGCCAGCGAGCTGTAGCCGGTGCCGAAATCGTCGATGGCGATCCGGATGCCGCCGCCTCGAAGCCTGGTCAGGATCGTGCGGGCCTTGTCCCGGTCGGCCATGAGGAACTCCTCGGTGATCTCGAGCATCAGGGCTTGCGGCGGCAGGGCGCGCGCCTCGACCATCGCGATGATCCGCTCGGGGAGCTCGGCGTTTTTCAGGGAGCTGGCGGAGAGGTTGACCGAGACCGTGAGCGGGGTGCCCTGTTCCTGCCAGCGTGCGGCCTGGTCCAGTGCCTGCCCGAGCACGAGGCAGGTCAGCTCGGGCATGAGCCCGGCCTCCTCGACCAGGCCGAGGAAAGCATCCGGGTAGAGCAGACCGCGGGTGGGGTGGTTCCACCGCACGAGGGCCTCGGCGCCGTGCACGGCGCCGGTGGCGAGGTCGACCTTGGGCTGGTAGTGCAGGATCAGTTCGTCGGTGCTCAGGGCGGTGCGCAGGTCCTCGAGGGTGCGCAGCCGGTTGTCGCCGTGGGTGTCATCGTCGCTGACGTAGACGTGGTGCCCGCTGCGGGCATCCTTGGCTCGGTACATCGCCAGGTCGGCCCGGCGCAGCAGGGTGCCGAGATCGGTGCCCTGGTCGGGGAACAGGGCAACCCCGATGCTGACGTCGACGGTGAGGGCGATTCCGGCGAGGGTGAACGGCTCCGCGAGCGCCTCCTGCAGCCCGACGGCGACGGCCACCGAGCGGAGGTACCCGGTGTCGTCGAGCAGGATCGCAAACTCGTCTCCGCCCAGGCGCGCGAGCAGGTCGCTGCCGCGCAGGTGGCTGGACAACCGCTGGCCGACCTGCACGAGCAGCTCGTCGCCGACGTCGTGGCCGAGGCTGTCGTTGACCTCCTTGAACCGGTCGAGGTCCAGCAGCAGCAGCGCGCGGGGACGGTCCGGTGCCGCGGCCAGGCGTACCGGCACCTCCGCATAGAGCCGGCGTCGGTTCGGCAGCCCGGTCAGCTCGTCGGTTCCGGCCTGACGCCGCAACAGCCGTTGCCGGAAGATCAGCGGCACCGCAGCCAGGCCCATCGTGCCGCTGGCCAGCACCAGGGCGAGCACCGACAGGGGGATTCGGCTGCCCAGGATGAGAACGCCCAGTGCGGCGAGCACCGCGACGGCGGGCACGGCGAGGGCCGGGGTGGATGCGGTCGTGCGGCCGTGGCTTCCCCGGCGAACCGTGCCCTCCACCCACAGGGTGATCAGCGCGAGCCCGATCGGCCAGCTTGCGTCCAGCAGGGTCCCGACGGCGTAGCGCCCCTCGAGCTCGAGGAGGGCATAGGCGACGTCGGCGGCCGCGTAGACGAACAGGCCCAACACCAGGAGGCCCCACCGGCGGCCGATATCCAAGGCGTGGGTCGCGGCAATCCCGACGACCGCGGCCACGAGGAGCAGGTCGAACAGGGGATAGGCGACCGCGACGGCGACGGCCAGGGCAGACGGGCCGGCCGCGGCGGAATCCAGGATCGGGCCAAGCAGCACGGCCAGCACCGCGGCCGCGCCGAGAGAACCGACGGCTCCGTCCAGGACGACCGGCCACGCCAGCCCGCGTGCCTCACGCCGCACCAGCGAGGCCAGGGCGGCCAACATCAGCGGGTAGAACAGCAGGTAGCCGACATCGGCCCAGGAGGGGAACGGGGCCGCTGCGGCGCCGTCGAGCGCGAGCACGTAATACGTCTCGCCGAGCGCCGACGAGGTGACGGCCGCCGCGGCGAGGAGGATCTCCGGCCGCCGGAATCGGGTGCGGAGCGAGGCCAGCCAGAAGATGGCAACGGGCACCCACTGGGTGAGCAACGCCAGAACGCCGTCGACGAGAAAGTTGAATCCCCCGCCGTGCAGCACGAGTCCGCCGAGGTACGCCCCGAGCAAGATGCCCATGGCCCAGACCAGCCCGGTGTTCACGTGGGCGGCAGCGCGTGCCCGTGCGCGGGGGTGGGTGAGGCGGAAGGTAGAGAGCACTGAAGATCCTTGTGTTACGCCCCGCGTCCAGCCCCCTGGTTCGCCCGAGCCTATCTCGGCTTGAGGGCGGAACCGGGGCGCGACACCGTGCGGGAATCGGCGAATATCGGACAAACCGGATCGCGGCTAGATGGCGAGCGCGGCCTCGACGCGGCCAGCCAGCCAGCGCTCCAGATCGGCGGCGGGGATGGGTCGGGACAGGTGGAAACCCTGGGCGTGGTCGCAACCGAAACCGACCAGTCGGTCGTAGGTTGCGGCATCCTCAACGCCTTCGGCCACCATGCGCAGGCCGAGGCTGTGGGCGAGGTGGATTGTCGAGGCGACCAGGGCGGCGGCCCGGGGATCGCCGGCCATCGGCATGACGAAGGAGCGGTCGAGCTTCAGCTCGTCGATGGGCAGGTCGCGCAGGTAGGCCAGCGAGCTGTAGCCGGTGCCGAAATCGTCGATGGCGATCTGGATGCCGGCGTCTCGCAGCCTGGTCAGGATCGCCTTGCCCCGGCCTCGGTCGGCCATCAGGAAGTCCTCGGTGATCTCCAGCGCCAGGGCGGAGGTGTCCAGGCCGCGCTCGTCGACCATGGAGGCAACCCGTTCGGGCAGGTCGGCGTCCATCAGCGAACTGGCGGAGAGGTTCACGGCGACGGTCAGGGGCGTCTCCCGGACCTGCCATATCGCTGCCTGGTCTAGGGCCTTTCGCAGCACGAGGTTCGTCATCTCGCGCATGAGCCCGGCCTCTTCGACGAGCTCGAGGAACGCGTCGGGATAGAGCAGGCCGCGCACCGGGTGATGCCAGCGCACGAGCGCCTCGACGCCGTGCACCTCGCCGGTGTCGAGGTCGACCTTGGGCTGGTAGTGCAGCACCAGCTCATCGCGGGACAGGGCGGTTCGCAGCTCCTGCAGCGTGCGCAGCCGGTCGTCTCCGTGGCGATCGTCCGCGCTGACGAACACGTGGTGCCCGGTGCGCGCTCCCTTCGCCTTGTACATGGCCATGTCCGCCCTGCGCAGCAGCGCGCGGACATCCTTGCCCTGGTCGGGATACAGCGCGATCCCGATGCTCACGTCCGTCTGAACCGCGATGCCGGCGAGGGTGAAGGGCGCAGCGAGAAGCCCGTGGAGAGTGGTGGCGACGGCGACCGCCCGGTCGGAGCCTGCGTCGTCGAGAAGGATGGCGAACTCGTCTCCGCCCAGCCTCGCCAGCAGGTCCCCGGTGCCCAGGTGCCCGGACAACCGCTGACCGACCTGTACCAGCAGCCGGTCCCCGATATCGTGGCCGAGGCTGTCGTTGACCTCCTTGAACCGGTCGAGGTCAAGCAGCAGGAGCGCGCTTCTCCCGCCCGCGGCATTCGTCAGGCGATCGGGGATATAGGCGGACAGGGCACGCCGGTTCGGCAACCCGGTCAGGTCGTCGGTGAAGACCTGCCGGCGCAGGTCATTCATCTTCATCAGCTCGCGAAAGGCGAGCTGTGTGCGCACCGCGGCGAAAATCAGGGTGAGGGCGGCCAGGGCGACCGCGAGCACGGATTCCTGTATCCGGCTGCTCAGGATCAGCACCGTCAGCCCCGCCGCGGTGGCGGCCGCGGGCACCACCAGGGTCCACGCGCCGGCCTGCGACCGCTCGGCCCCGGCGGGGGAGCGCTCGGCGCCGTCGACCCAGACCGCCACCAGGGCGAGACCGATGGCCCAGCCGGCGTCCAGGGGGGTGCCGACCTCGTAGGTGCCCGCCGACACGCGCAGCGCATAGACGACGTCGAAGGCGGCGAGCACGAGCAGCCCGAACGTCAACAGCACCCAGCGACGGCCGCTCTGGAAGATCCGGGTGGCGGCAATGCCGATCACGGTCGCGACCAGCAGCAGATCGAAGAGTGGATAGGCGACTGCCACGATGGTGCCGAGTGAGAGCGGATCGGCGACGGCCGAATCGAGGACCGGGCTGAGCAGGACCGCCAGCACCGCGGCCGCGCCCAGGGCGCCCACGGCGCTGTCGAGCAGCACCGGCCAGCTGAGGGCACGCAGGCGGCCACGGATGAGCACAGCGAGGGCGACCAGCATCAGCGGATAGAACAGCAGGTAGCCGACATCGGCGAGGGAGGGGAACGGGACCTCCGTGGCCCCTGCCGCGGACGCGACGATGTAGTAGGTGTTGCCCAGGGCGAAGGAGGTGACCGCGACCGCAGCCAGGACCACCGTGCCCCGTCTGAATCGGGTGCGGACCGCGACAATCCAGCACACGACTGCCGGAGCGTACTGCGTCGCCAGCCCCAGCCATCCGTCAACCAGAAGACTGAACCCGGTGCCGTGGAGGGACAAGCCGATGAGGTAGGCGCCGAGCAACAGCCCCATGCCCCACAGCGACCAGGAAAGGCGCGGGCTCGCCGTGCGGACGGGAGTGAGCAGCTCGGGTGTGCGAAAAGGTCGTTCCACGCAACGCCCCCTCTGCCCTCGTCATTACCCCCGGTTCGCCGAGCCTACCAGCGGTCGACGCGGGGCCGCGTGACGCGCCGTTTCTGGCGGTCGAGTTGCGGAAAAAGTCCCTCCCCGGGGGCTGGGAAGGGACTTTTTCCGCAACTCAATGGCGCGGGTTGGCCTATTCTGGGAGCCGACGGCGAGCCCTCGGCCGCCCGGGATGGAGAAGAAAATGGGCGAGATCAATGGCCTGCCGGCGCATGTGCTGCTGATCCACTTCGTGGTGATCGTCGTGCCCCTCGCCGCACTGTGCGCCCTGCTGGCCGTGGCATGGCCGGCCGCTGCAGGCTCGGCATCGTGACGCCGCTCATCGCCCTCGCGGCGCTCGTGTCGGTGCCCCTCACGACGGAGGCCGGCGAGTGGCTCGAGGAGCGGGTCGCGGAAACGCCTTTCTCCGCAACTCGCCTTGCGGGAGACGGCAGACGGCGCCCGCCCTCGCCCTCGGCGCGCAGGATGAGGAGATTCTCGTGACAGAGCACCGTGATTCGCTGCGCCAGGCCGTCGTGGCGGGGAGCGCCGTCATCGCCATCATCGGGTCGTTCATCGGGTCGGGGGCGGCCGGCGGCACGCCCATCCAGATGGCCTCCGGCGGGGCGCTGTCCGCCGACGCGACGCCGATCGCCCCGGCCGGGCCGGCCTTCGGCATCTGGACGGTCATCTACCTCGGCCTCGTCGCGTACGCGATCTGGCAGTTTTTGCCGGCGCAGAAGACGGATGCCCGCCAGCGCCGCCTCGGCTACCCGGTGGCCGCATCCCTGCTGCTGAATGCCGCGTGGATCCTCAGCGTCCAGTTCGACCTCCTCTGGCTGAGCGTTCCCCTGATCGTGCTGCTGCTCGCCGTGCTCGTCCGGGCGTTCCGGATCAGCCTCGCATCACGGCCGAGGAGCCTGTCCGAAACGGTCGTCGTCGACGGCACGATCGGCCTGTACCTCGGCTGGGTCTGCGTCGCGACAGCCGCCAATGTGACCGCGGTGCTCGTCGACGCCGGCTTCGACGGGTTCGGCATCGACCGCGATGTCTGGGCGGTTGGCGTGATCGCCGTGGCCGGGCTCGTCGGCGTGCTGCTCGCGGTCGCCGGCTGCGGTCGGCTCGCCCCCGCCGCGTCGCTGTGCTGGGGCCTGGCCTGGGTGGCCGTCGCCCGGCTGAGCGGCGAGTTGTTCTCCACGCCCACCGCGATCGCGGCGATCGTCGCCGTCCTGGTCGTCGTCGCCGTCACCGTGGTGCTCCGCGTGCGTTCCGCCTCGCGAGCGGAGCCCGCCACGACCGGCGAGACGCGGTAGCTCGAGCGCGGTCTCGGCTCGGTCGCCGCTTCGTCTCAGCTCAGTCCCGGCCCTCGAGCTGCCCGGTGCGGCGGCTCGGCTGCGGCTTCTGATGGGCCAGCTCGCCGCCGGCGCGGCCACCGAACGGCCGACCGTGATCGGCGTATTCCTCACGGAAGAACGCCATCCGCCAGGGTCCCATTTCTATCCGTGCCCCGGTTCGCAGCACGGTCCCGGCGGCGGGCTGCCCGGGCGCGCTGCCCGGACGGATAATCCCGCCAACGGGTCCGAGCGGGTACAGGACATACTCGTCGTTCTCGTCGTGGCGGATCTCGGCGTGCTGCAGCCGCAGGCCATCCAGGTGGAGGTCCGCCGTGGGAGCGCCTCCGATGGTCGTGACGGTGGGCAGCAGATCGAATTCGCGGGGCATTTGCCCATGCCAGTTCTCTGAGCCGATGACGAAGATGAGCCGCGGCCGGCCGGCACCCGGCGCGTAGTGAGTTGTGGTGACGCGGCGCTTGATCCTGCGGTTGAAGGTCGGAACCAGCGGAAACAGGGTCGGCGGCGGCAGCGGCAGCGCCGGCGGGGCCGAGAGCCGATTGCGACGCAGCAGCAGCAGCGGGGCCAGCACGGCGCTGCTGCCCAGCGAGATGTTCGGCGAGCGGGTCACGATTCGCTGGACGAGCGGCGCGCTGACCGCGCCGATACGCACGATCAGGCCCTCCGGTCCGGACAGCGACACGGTGAGCCCGCGCTCGGCGAGCTCGGCCGCGATTTCGCGCACATGCCGGAGCATCGCCGCACTGCCCTGCACGAGCAGGTCGGAGTTGCTGGTGAAAATCTCCACCTCGGTTCCGCTGGCTCTGATCGTGCCCTGCATCGCCTCGGCGGCCGAATCGGGCGTGCCCGGCTCGGTCAGCGAGAAGGTCAGGTCGATGTCCAGCCGGGTGAGCGCTGTCATGACTAGCTGCGGGGCGTGTCGGTGACGGTGGGCTGGCCCTCGCTCGTGGTCACCCGGAGCGTGCCGTTCAGCTTCCAGGTCGCCCGCGGCGCATCCGGACCGATATCGCGGGGCACCTCAACGGTCATGTCGACGAAGCTGTAATCGATGACCGCGCTCCTGCCGGTCAGGTACGACCACATCTCCTTGCCGAGATCCGTCCAGTCGCGAATGCTCCGGCCCTCCGGTCCGCTCGCTGTGGTTGCGGTGTCCTGCTCTTCAGCCACGATGTCTCCTCCCAGTCAGTGCCCGTGTGTTGTGGCCAGAGTAGCCAAGCTACCTGCTGAGGGGAAGGGCCCGTCCCGGGGCTCCGACTACTCGGCGTCGAGGTCGGTTTCGAGCAGCGTGATGAGCGCCTCAAGCGCCGCAACCGCGCCCTCGCCCTCGGCGCGCAGGATGACGATGTCGCTGTTGGCGGCACCCAGGCTCATCAGCGACAGGATGCTCGAGGCATCCATGGCGTCTTCGGCCGCGTCGTCTTCCAGGGCGATGGGAACCTCGATGGTCAATTCGCCCACCGCCTCCGCGAAGATGCCGGCGGGGCGGGCGTGCAGGCCGACGCGGCTGGCGATGACGGCTTTGCGTTCGTGGATGGTGTTTGCTCCTGGGTATGGGCGGGCTCGCGGTGTGAGTGCGGTTACAGGCCGAGGTCTTCGAGTATGGGCAGGTGGGCGCGGACGGCGGCCCGGGCATCCGTCGCGCTGGATGCGGAGAGGGCGAGCTGGGCCAGCTCCCTCGCCTGGTCGAGCGTGACCCGGCTCAGCACCGCATGGACGGCCGACAACGACCGGGCGGTCATCGACAGGGTGGAGACGCCGAGGCCCACCAACACGACGGCCAGGGCCGGGTCGGCTGCGGCCTCACCGCACACGCCGACCGGTTTGACCCGGCCGGTGTGGTGTCCCTCGGCCCGGGCGCCGACGACGGTGAGCCGGATCAGCTGGAGCACGGCAGGCTGCCACGGGTTGTTCAGCGCGGCGAGGGGGCCGAGCTGGCGGTCGGCGGCCATCGCGTACTGGGTGAGGTCGTTGGTGCCCAGGCTGACGAAGTCCACTTCTCTCAGGATCGCCTCGGCGGTCAGAGCGGCCGACGGTACCTCCACCATCACGCCGGGCGTCTTCAACCCGGCGGCGGCGCACTGGGCGGCGAAGCGCCGGGCCTCCTCGGCCGTGGCGATCATCGGGGCCATGACCCACACCTCGGCCGCGGAAAATTCCGCCGCGGCAAGGATGGCTGCCAGCTGGCGCTCCAGCACTCCCGGGCTGGACGTGTCCGTGCGGTACCCGCGCACGCCGAGGGCGGGAGTGGGTCCGGTGGCGTCGGTCAGGAAGGGCAACGACTTGTCGGCGCCGGCGTCGAGCGTGCGCACGACGACCTTCTTGCCGGGGAAGGCGTCGAAGACGCCGCGGTAGGCGGCCACCTGCTCATCAATGGAGGGCTCGGTGTCGCGGCCGAGGAAGCAGAACTCGGTGCGCAGCAGGCCGACGCCCTCGGCGCCGGCGTCGGCCGCGGCGACCGCGTCGCCGGCGCCGCCCACGTTGGCCAGCAGGGGAACCTGGTGGCCGTCCGCGGTGCCGCCGTTGCCGTCGAAGACGGTGAGCGTGGCAGCCAGGGCCACCCACGCCTCTGCCGCGGCGACCTCGGCCGGGCCGGGGCCCACCGTGAGGGTCCCGGCGACCCCGTCGACATAGACCTCCGTGCCGTCGTCGAGTTCGTCGACGCCGACCGCCGCGACCACGGCCGGCAGGCCGAGCGCCCTCGCGAGGATGGCCGTGTGCGACTGTGGGCCCCCGAGCGAGGTCACCAGCGCCATCACCGTCGACGGGTCGAGCGTCGCCGTGTCGGCCGGTGCAAGATCTTCGCCCACGAGGATGAACGGGGTGTCGGAGTGTGGGATCCCGGGCGCCGGTACCCCGCGCAGCTCGGCCACGATCCGAGCGCGCACGTCCAGGACGTCCGCGGCCCGTTCGGCCATGTAGCCGCCGAGGTTGTGCAGCATTTCCGCCACGGATGCCCCGGAATCCCAGATCGCCCGCTCCGCCGAGGTGCCGGCGTTGATGAGCGTGACCGCGCCCTCGATCAGCAGTGGGTCGGTCGCCATCAGGGCCGTCGACTCCAACACGGCCTTGCCGGCGCCCTGCGCTCCCTCCGAGCGGCGTTTCAGCTCGGCGTGCACGGCCTTCGAGGCGGTGAGCAGCAGCGCCGAGGCGTCGTCCGGCGTGCTCGACTCGGCCAGTCGTTCGCCCTGGGCGGGCTCGCCGACCGGTTTGGGCATCTGCCGGACGGATCCGATGATCCGGCCGGGGCTGACGCCGACTCCTGGGAAGACCTGCATGGAACGTCCTCGATTCTTGGGGCGAAGCATCCGGGGTGGGAATCCAGCCGGGGAAGAGGGCGGAGTCTTCGGCTGAGTGATGCAGGTGCTGGCTCTGCGCTCCAACGACTGTAGCTGCGCTTTTCTTTTGTGTGTCACGCCTTACCAGACGAACAAAGAGATGCGGGCTGCCGATGACCGGTCCGCTTTCCCTCTCCGACACGGGCCGGTGCAGGGCGCAATGCCCCTCAACTGGGGGTTACGTGCGCGTCCCGATGGGACAAGTCTGTCTTCACTGGTCGCCCGCAGGGGCCCCGGTTGCAGCTCCGACGCCGCGCACGATGCTCCGAAACGAGGTGCTGAAACATTGCGAGCCCCTATGGCTCGCCACGGCAGTGACGACTTACCCCCGGCACTTTCCGTTTTTCGTCCCTTTTCGAGGGGCGCGCAACACCGTGTACTCAACCCGAAGGAGTCCGCAGATGAATCTCACCTCCGCTCAACACGACAGAGCAGCGGGAACGCTGCTCGGTCTTGCCTGCGGCGACGCGCTGGGCGCCGGCTACGACTGCCTCGAGCCCATGCCGGACGCCGCGTTCGTGACCATGGGGGGCATGGCGAGCCTCGGCCTTGCCCCCGGCGAGTGGTCTGACGACACCGCGGCGGCGATCGACGTCGTCGGAGCCGCGGCCGCGGCCGAGGACCTTCGGAACGAGGGCGTCCAGCGCGGGCTCGTCCCGCAGCCGGGCGCCGCCGTGCACAAGCACAGCGAGCAGCGCTCCGGCCGCGTCGACAACAGCTCGCTCCTGCGCAGCGCCGGCGTCGCGCTCGCCTACCTCGACGATCCGGTGGCGCTCGCCGAGGCCGCACGGGCGATCAGCGCACTCACCCACGACCAGACGGATGCCCAGGACGCCTGCGTGCTCTGGGCGCTGGCCGTGCGCCATGCCGTCCTGCACGGCGCACTGAACGTGCGTGTCGGGCTCACCGCCCTGCCCCGGGAGCGTCAAACGCCGTGGTGGCGACGGCTGGACGATGCGGACCGCCTTCCGCCGTCGGCCTTCGACCGCAACAACGGGGTCGTGGAGGCGCTGCAGGGAGCCTGGTCCTCCCTCGCGCACCTGGTCGTGATCGCCGAGATCGGACAGACGGATGCCGACTTCCTCCGCCAGTCGATCGAGAACGCGGTTCGCGCCGGCCGCGGGGCCACCCACGTGGCCGCGATCACCGGCGCGCTGGCCGGCGCCCGCTGGGGCGCGTCGGCCGTGCCCGCAGAGTGGCGGCGCATCCTGCACGGCCGCCCGGGACTCCGCGCCCCCGACCTCGTGCGGCTCGCCGTGCTCGCTGCCCGAAAAGGCGCGCCCGACGCACACGGCTGGCCGAGCGACCAGCGCATCGAGTACGAGAGGTACGGCGGTACCGCGGCGCTGGTGCGGCATCCGCACGACAGTGGTGTGTGGCTCGGCGGGGTGGGAGCGCTGGACCGACTCCCGGCCCAGGTTGACGCCGTCGTCTCACTCTGCCGCGTGGGCACGGCGCAGGTGCCCGCCCGCATCCGCGACCACATCGCGGTGTGGCTCGTCGACGACCCGCGCCCCGAGATGAACCCCAACCTGGACTTCGTGCTCGTGGACACCGTCGACGAGATCGCAGCGCTGCGTGCGGAGGGGCACATCGTGTTTGTGCACTGTGTTCAGGCGATCAGTCGCACGCCCGCCGTTGCGGCGCTCTACGCCTCGCGGCACTGCCGGATTCCGCTGGAGCAGGCGCTCGCCGACATCATCGAGGTGCTCCCCGCGGCGAAGCCCAACCCCGCCCTGCAAGACGCGCTCGCACCGAGACTGATGCGGGTCGAGCACTGATCCGGTCGAGCACTGATCCGGGTCGAGCTAGTCGGGCCCGAAGGTGGTGATGGTCGCATCGGTGGCCGCTCGCTCCATGTCCAGCACCGACAGCGTGGCCATGTAGACCAAGAGCACGATCGACGCGGCCAGGTAGACCGATTCCGGGAACGGAAGGCGCCGCCCACCGTGCGCTCGAACCGTCGCAGGCGCAGGTACCTGAGCAGGCGCAACGGACGGAGCACGGGCAGGGCGACAACCAGCAGTTCGAAAATATGGCTGCCGAACCAGCGTTTGCGATCGGTTGTGAGGGCGAGATTGGCCAGGTAGTTCGTCAGGAAGGCCAGCCAGGTGGCGAAGATGACCGCGTTCGCGATGGCCGCTCCGGCCCCCTGCAGGTTCCCGATCACGCGCCAGGAGTAGGCGATCAAGAAGACCAGCGCCGCCAGGTTCAGCGGTCCTTCGACGATTCTCTGCCAGCGGGCCTGGTCATGCCCACACTCTAGGACTACCCCGCGAACGCCGGGGCGATCGCCACAACCAGCTGCTGCACGCCGAGGATGCCGAACAGCAGCGCGCAGACGCCGAGCGCGATGTTGGTCGGCAGCTTGTTGGCCCACTGGGCCGAGATGCGCTTGCCGTTCAGCAGTCCCAGCAGGGTGATCGCCAGGAACGGCATGAACAGCGAGCCGAGCACGCCGTAGGCCAGGATCAGGCCGATCGGCTTGCCGAGGAGCAGCAGGAGCATCGGCGGGAAGGTCAGCCAGAGCACGTAGAACCGGAAGTACTTGCCGCCGATGCGGGTGTCCGGGTGTCCGGATGCCTTGCCGCGCATGTTGCCCCAGAAGTCGGCGAACATGAGCGAGACGCCGTTCCACACCCCGATGATCGAGGAGAAGGATGCGGCCCAGAAGCCGACCAGGAAGCCGACGCCGACCACGTCACCGTACTTCTCGCGCAGCACGGTCGTCAGCTCGAGCAGGCCGGTGTCGTCGGCGCTGAGGGAGATTCCGGCGGCGCGAACGACCTCCGCGCCCACGATCAGCATCGCGATGACGAAGATGCCGGTCAGCACGTAGGCCATGGAGTTGTCGATCCGCATGACCTTCATCCACTTGGGCGTGTACCAGCCCTTCTCGCGCAACCAGTAGCCGTACGCGGCCAGGGTGATCGTGCCGCCCACGCCGCCGGCGAGCGCCAGGGTGTAGAGGATGCCGCCGTCCGGGATCATCGGGACCAGGCCGGTGACCATCTCCGGGATGTTCGGCGCCGCGATGATCGCGAGGCCGACGACCGTCACGAACATGAGGCCGACCAGCACGGCGGTGATCTTCTCGAAGAAGCTGTACCGGCCGAACCAGACCATGACGAATCCGAGCACGCCCATGATGACGGCCCAGACGGTCAGCGGCACCGCGGGGAACAGGGCGGCCAGGGGCAGCGCGGCCGAAGACATCGCCGTGGCGCCGTAGACGAAGCCCCAGATCATGATGTACGGGCCGAAGTACCAGGTGGTCCACTTGCCGAGCGAGCGCCACCCCTCGAAGATCGTCTTCCCGGTGGCGAGGGTGAAGCGGCCGGCGCCTTCGACCAGGACGATTTTGAGGACGACCCCGAGGATCACCGCCCAGAGCAGGCCGTAGCCGTATTTTGAGCCGGCGACGAGCGTGGCGACCATGTCGGCCGCGCCGACACCCGTGGCCGCGACCACCAGGCCCGGCCCGACGACCTTCCATTTGGCGGGGGTGCCGCCGTCATCATCGACGGTTGCGGCGTGATCCACTGGTTCGAGAGAGGCGTTATGAGCTGTGACCATGACCGGTGCATTCCTAACGTTGACGCCCTGGTGGCTTCTCTGCCGCCGGGCGCTTGACGTCGTCCACCCTCTCACGGGGCATTCGCGGGCGCCTAACGGGATCGCGCGGCGAGCGAGCGTCCGGCAGCCTCTAGAAGGGGAAGAGCAGGCGGTGCAGGAACTGCTTCGTGCGCTCGTGTTGCGGGTGGCGGAGCAGCTGTTTCGGGTCGCCGCGCTCGACGATCACGCCGCCGTCGACGAACGCGACCTCGTGCGCCACCTCACGGGCGAACTCGAGTTCGTGCGTGACGATCACCATGGTCCAGCCCTCGAGGGCGAGTTCCTTGATCAGGCGCAGCACGTCGCCGACGAGCTCCGGATCGAGCGCGGATGTCGGTTCGTCGAACAGCAGCAGCTGCGGCTTCAGGGCCAGCGCGCGCACGATCCCGACGCGCTGTTGCTGGCCGCCGGAGAGCTCGAACGGGTAGCTGTTGCTCTTGTCGCCCAGCCCGACCCGGTCGAGCAGGGCCAGCGCCTCGGCCACGGCGTCTGCGCGGGGGCGCTTCTGCACGCCGACGGGTCCTTCGATCACATTCTCGAGCACGGTCTTGTGCGGGAACAGGTTGTAGTGCTGGAAGACCATGGCAGAACGGTCGCGCAGGGCGGTGAGCTGCTTCTTCGGCGGGGCCTGGGCGAAGTCGATCGAGAGCTCACCGGCGACGTCGATGCTTCCGCCGTCGGCCAGTTCCAGTCCGTTCAGGCAGCGCAGGATGGTGGTCTTGCCGGAGCCGGACGGTCCGATGAGAGCGAGCACCCGGCCACGGTCGACGGTGAGGTCGATGGAGTCGAGCACCCGGTTCGCGCCGAAGCTCTTCCGCAGGCCGCGCACGGCCAGCAGGGGCGGCTGCGTCTTCGCGGGCGACGGGTCAGTGGGCAACATAGCGGTCCAATCGCTTCTCGAGCATGCCCTGTCCCGACGACAGGACCAGGCAGATCACCCAGTACAGCAGCGCGGCCTCGAGGTACAACAGCATGAATTCCTGGCTGAAGGCCGCGATCTCCTGCGCCTGCCGGAACAGCTCGGTCACGAGGATCAGCGAGGCGAGGGAGGTGTCCTTGACCAGGCTGATGAACGTGTTCGACAGCGGCGGCACCGAGACCCGGGCGGCCTGGGGGAGGATGATCCGGCCGAGGGCCCGCCGGTGCGACATCCCGATCATGTACGCGGCCTCCCACTGGCCCTTGGGCACCGACAGGATCGCGGCCCGGATGACCTCGGCCGCGTATCCGCCGACGTTGAGCGAGAACGCGACAACGGCGCTCGGCCAGGGGTCGATCACCACGCCGATCGACGGCAGCCCGTAGAAGATCACGAATAACTGCACCAGCAGCGGGGTGCCGCGCACGATCGAGATGTACCCGCGGGCGATCCCGGACAACCAGGCCCGCCCGGACAGCCGCATCAGCGCGAGGCCGAGCGCGAGCACGAGCCCGATTGCGAACGACGAGAGGGCAAGCGGGATGGTGCCCCGGATCGCCCCGTCGAGCAGCGGCCAGAAGGAGTCGAGGAGGAGCATCCAGGTGGACTCGGTCATGGTCTACTTGCTGACGTCGACCCCGAAGTACTTGTTCGAGATTTTCGCCAGCTCCCCGGATGTGGTGAGTTCGGCGAGGGCCGTGTCGACGGCGCGAGCGAGGGCCGTGTCGCCCTTGGCGAAGGCGAAGGCGTTCTCGGACTGCTCCTCGGTGGTCGCCGCGACCTTCAGCCCGGATGCCCCGGTCTGCTTCTTGTAGTCGAGGAAGGTCAGGCTGTCGTTCACCGTGGCATCCACCCGGCCCTGTTCGACCAGGGCAACGGACTGCGCCCAGCCCTCGACGGCCTGGATCTTCGCGCCGGACTCCTCGGCGAGCGCGTACCAGTTGCTGCTCAGCGACTGGGCCGTGCTCTTGCCGGACAGGTCCTCGAACGAGGTGATCGACGAGTCGCCCTTCTTCACCACGACGACGCCGGTGGAGAACGTGTACGGGGTGGAGAACTCGTACTCGTCGACGCGTTCGGGCGTGATCGAGACCTGGTTGGCGACCACGTCGAAACGGCCGGCCTTGAGGCCCTGGAAGATGGCGTCCCACTGCGTTTCCTCGAATTCGACCTCGACGCCCAGCTTGTCCGCGACGGCCTCGATGACCTCGACGTCGTAGCCGGTCAGCTTGCCGGAGCCGCCCTCGTGATAGGTGAACGGGCGGTAGGTGCCCTCGGTGCCGACAGTGAGGGTACCGGATTCGTGCACCGCCGCCAGGGAATCGTCGGTGGGAGTGCCCGTGGCGGAGATCGCGTCCGTTCCCGCCCCGCCCGCAGCGCAGCCGGCCAGTGAAACGGCGATCACGGTGAGGGCTGCTGCGGTGATGAGGGAACGCTTCATGGGATTCGGGGCCTTACGGTATTGGGGTCTGCGATCGCCAAGCGGCGACGTCCGAGCGTAACAAGCATCACGGGCCGGTGAATATTCCGGTTACGCCCGATTGCCGACGAGGTCAGTGCTGCGTGAGGCGGGTGTAGAGGGCCGGGCGACGGTCGGCGTGCACGTCGTTCCGGTCGCTGATGCCCTTGGCGCGCGCCTCGGCCAGGTCGACGGTCGCCAGCACCAGCGTCTCCTCGCCCAGGCTGATCGGCGTGAGCGGGAAGCCGTCGGCGTCGACGATGACGCTCCCGCCGAGCCAGTCCTGTCCGCGCTCCTGCCCGGCACGGTCGGCGGCGGCAATGAACATCCGATTGACGGTGGCGCCGGCCTGCACCTTCACGATCTCGGTCGGGCGCTCGCCCGCCGGTCTGGGATACAGCGGCCAGTTGACCGGGCAGCAGAGCAGTTCCGCGCCCTCGAGGGCCGCCGAGCGCACCCACTCCGGGAATTCGAGGTCGTAGCAGATGAGCACGCCGATGCGTCCGAACGCGGTATCCACGACGGGAGGGGCGTCCGAGCCCGCGCTGAAGAGGTTGTCCTTCTCCCGGTCCCAGAGGTGTGCCTTGCGGTAGCGGGCACGCAGCCCGGTCTTGTCCACGAGCACGGCCGAGTTGTAGACAAGGCCGTCGTCACCGGTCTCGGCGAAGCCGGCCACGATGACGAGGTCCAGCTCCCGGGCGAGGGCCTCCCACTGGCGAACGGATGCCCCGTCCAGCGGCTCGGCCGCGGCTCGAAGCTCCGCGAGGTCCTCGAACATGTAGCCGGTGTTGGCGAGCTCGGGCAGCACGACGATGCGAGCCCCGGCATCCGCGGCCCGGGTGACCGCGGCGCGCAGCCGGGCGAGGTTGCCTGGCGTGTCGCCCACAGCCAGGGAAACCTGACAGCAGGCGACACGGATCGGGCCGGCACTCGACTGGCCGTTACTCATCGGGCCGTTACTCATCGGGCCGGGGTCACCCGGCCGTGCCTTCGAGTTCGAGCTCGCTGCGGATGCGGGCCTCCGCCTCGGCGGCGTGGTCGAGGTTTCGCGAGAACAGCAGGTAGAGCCCGCCGGAGACGACCAGTCCGACGGCGAACGAGATGTCCGCTCCGCCCAGCGCCTCGGAGACCGGCCCCACGTAGAACGAGGTGTAGAAGAACGGGATCATCGCGACGAAACCGATCAGGTAGGAGACCATCCCGCGCCAGGCCCAGCGTCCGTAGATGCCCCGCGGGTTGAAGATCTCGGCGATCGCATACTGCCCGCGCCGCACGAGGTAGAAATCGACCAGGTTGACCGCGGTCCACGGCACGAGGAAGTACAGCATGAGGAGCACGAAGTCGTTGAAGCTGCCCAGGTAGTTGTCCGGGATGAGCAGGGCGATCGCGAGGGTGATCAGGCCGACGATGACGAGCCCGATCACGCGCAGCCGCACCGTCGCGCGAACCTTGCGGAATCCGTCGACGGCGGTCGTGCCGGTGAGCATGGCCCCATAGGCGTTGACGCCCATGATGGAGATGAGGGCCACGGTCGAGACCAGGACGGCGAAGGTGCCGAACCCCGGGAAGAGCATGTCGCCGACGGTCTTGACGGCGCCGATTGCGTCGGCATCCGGGATGTTGCTGCCGAGCAGGGCGCCGAGGGACATCAGCCAGGATGCCGACACGGCCGCGCCGAGGTAGGTCCAGCCGATGAGCTTGGGCGCCGAGGCATCCTGCGGCAGGTAGCGGCTGTAGTCGGAGACGTAGATGGCGTAGCTGATGTTGTAGCCGGCGGCCAGCGAGAACATCACCAGGAACGAGGTGCCGTCCCAGCCGGCGGCGCCGGCGGCTTCGGTGGCCGTGCTGGAGTCGAAGTTGACGATCGCCAGGACGGTGATGATCGCGAACACGGCGATGAGCAGGTAGGTCAGCCAGCGCTGGATGAAGTGCAGCAGGTCGTGGCCCACGACGGCGATGACGATGGAGAGCGCAATCAGCAGCGGGTACCAGAAGAGCTTGTCGCCCGGCAGCGCCAGCTGCAGGCCCTGGGTGGCCAGGATCGTATCGAAGACCATGAAGCCGATGTAGACGAAGACACTGGCCGCGAACGGGACGATGGCGCCTCGGCTGCCGAACTGGGCCCGGGACTGGATCATCTGCGGAAGGCCGGTGCGCGGCCCCTGGTTGGCGTGGAAGGCCATGAAGAACGTTCCGAAGCAGGCGCCGAGGACGACCGCGAGAACGGTCCACCAGACGCTCAGCCCGATGGCCGGGCCGATGAAACCGATCACCATGGTGGGGAGCACGAAGTTGCCGGTGAACCAGAACGGTCCCTGGTGCCAGACCTTTCCGTGCCGTTCGGATCGTGGCACGTAGTCGATCGAGCGCTGCTCGATGACGCTGCCGCGCCGTTCGGAATCAGCGGGCGAGGCCGGGGCGGGGGTGGTCGGGCTTGTTGACATCGTTGTCCTTCGCGGTGTGCGGTGTGCGGTGTGCGGTGTGCGGTGCGTGCGGGAGGCGTGCGGGAGCCCGGGTCTAGCGGGACGGGGTCATCGCCGAGATGATCTCGTAGGCGACGTGGGAGGCGGCGACGGCGGTCAGCTGTGCGTGGTCATAGGCGGGGGCAACCTCGACGACGTCGGCGCCGACCAGGTTCACGGCGCGCAGGGCGCGGATCATGGCCAGGAGTTCCCGGCTGGTCATGCCGCCGGCCTCCGGGGTGCCCGTCCCCGGCGCGTGGGCGGGGTCGAGCACGTCGATGTCGACGGACAGGTAGACGGGGCAATCGCCGAGCCTGGCCAGCATCCGTTCGATGGCGCGGGCAAGGCCCTCGGTCTCGAACTCGGCGCTGGTGATGATCGCGAAGCCGAGACGTTCGTCGTCGCGGAGGTCGTCGCGGGAATACAGCGGGCCGCGGATGCCGACGTGCATGCTGGCCTGCATGTCGATCAGCCCCTCCTCCGAGGCGCGGCGGAACGGAGTGCCGTGCGTGACCGGGGCGCCGAAGTAGGTGTCCCAGGTGTCGAGGTGCGCGTCGAAGTGCAGCACCGCCACGGGTCCGTGCCGTTCGGCGGCCACCCGCAGCAGGGGGAGGGCGATGGTGTGGTCGCCCCCGATGACCACCAGGCGCTTGCCGTCGGCGGTCAGCTCGGAGGCCGCCTGCTGGATCTGGGCCACGGCCTCGGTGATGTTGAACGGGTTCGCGGCGATGTCGCCGGCGTCGACGACCTGCTGTGTGGAGAACGGCTCGACGTCCTGCGCGGGGTTGTAGGGTCGGAGCAGCCGCGAGGCCTCGCGCACGTGGGCCGGGCCGAAGCGGGCGCCCGGGCGGTAGCTCACTCCGCTGTCGAACGGCACACCGACCACCGCGATGTCGGCCCGGCCGACATCCTCGAGGCGGGGCAGCCGGGCGAAGGTGGCGATTCCGGCGTAGCGGGGCACCAGGCTGGCGTCCGTCGGGCCGATCGGCTGTTCGTTGACCATCAGTCGTCCTGCTTTCGTGCGTGTGGGGGGTGTCGCTCATCGGGATGGTGCGGGATACTCATATGCAACATAAAGTGTTTGTCATGCAACTTCGAGCCTGGTCTGATTCTGGGGGCAGCGTCCCTCCCTGTCAAGATGATGCTCCCGGCCGCTCCGACGAAAGAGTCACATGAGACCCGTGCATCCAGCCCCCTCCGAGGATCGCGTCCGTGTCGGCGCCCGGCTGCGCGCAACCCGTCGGGCCCAGGGCCTGACGATCGAACAGGTCGCGGATGCCACCCACCTCACCAGGGGCTTCATCAGCCGGGTGGAGCGGGATGAGACCTCGCCCAGTGTCGCGACCCTGGTCACGCTCTGCCAGGTGCTGTCGCTGTCGGTGGGCTCCCTCTTCGCGGAGGCAGACATCGAGGTCATCACCCTGGCCGAGGCCCCCTTGATCAATATGGGCGGGACCGGCGCGGTCGAACGCCTCGTGACGCCGCGCAGCCAGTCCCGCGTGCAGGTGCTGCGCTCCACGCTCGAGCCCGGGGCCGACGGCGGCGAGAAGCTGTACACGATCAACTGCGACGCCGAGGTGGTTCACGTGATCAGCGGGCGGCTGACGGTGCGCTTCTCCGACCGCACCGTCGAACTGGCGGCCGGGGACACCGTCACGTTCGCCGGTCGGGAGCCGCACACCTGGCAGAACCCCGGCGACGCCGGCGCCGAGGTCATCTGGACGCTCGTCCCGGCCGCCTGGAGCGCCTAGCCCCCGCCCATCCCCATCCCGCCCCATCCCCCTCCCGCGAAACCGCAGTTGTGCGCGTTAAACGGGCGTTTTAGGGCGCACAACGGCGGTTTCGCGGGGAGAGCGGGCGGGGGTCAGGACTTCAGCGCGAGGGTGAAGGGCAGCACGGCCGAGACGCCTTGGTGACGGAGCAAGCGGCCGGCGACCGTGAGCGTCCACCGGCTGTCGGCGCTGTCGTCGATGAGCAGCACCGGCCGGCCGGCGAGCGATTCGAGGCCTTCCGCGAGGTGCGGGCCGACCGCCAACCGCTCCCAGACGTTGGCGAGCCGGTAGGCGCTGTTGCCGCCCGGCGTTCCTGTCGGGCCGCCGTTGGCGTGGTCGAGCGAGCCGAGCCAGGGCAGGCGGCCGGCGTCCGACAGCGCACGCGCGACCGACTCGACGAGCAGCGGATGCCGCCGCGACGGCATGCTGATCACGGCGGCCGGGCGCTCGTCCCAGTCCCAGTCGGCCAGAACGCGCACGCAGGCGGCGAGCATGGCGGCGCTCGCCGGGGCATCCGTCGCCCCCGAAGCGAACACGTCCCGGAGCGGCCCGCCCCAGCCGAGGTCGGTCAGGCGGGCAAGGGCGCGGCCGGTGGACAGGCGCTCGCCGAGCGGGATGTTGCCGCGCACGTCGACGCCGAGGCTCGCGACGCCGGTGGGCCACTGGGCGCGCGGCTCGATCGCCACGCCCACCCGGTCGAGCGACTGCGCGGCCGCGGAGGTCGCGGCCTCGTCGACGTCGGCCGGATACCAGGGCGCGGCGCAGGTGTCGCACCGGCCGCAGGGCACGGCCGTGTCGTCGTCGAGGGCGCGCTGCAGGAACTCCATCCGGCAGCCCGAGGTGCGTTCGTACTCGATCATCGAGCGCTGCTCGGCGACGCGCTCGGCGGCGATGCGCTCGTAGCGTTCGCTGTCGTAGACCCAGGGCTGCCCGGTGGCGACCCAGCCGCCCTTCACCCGGCGCACGGCCCCGTCGACGTCGAGCACCTTGAGCAGCAGTTCCAGCGGGGTGCGGCGCAGGTCGACCCGCGCCTCGAGCGCCGGCGTGGAGAGGGGGGCGCCGGCGGCGTCCCGCAGCGCCCCGAGCACGGCCTCGGCCTTGCCCTGGCTCGGCATGGAGGCGGTGGCGAAGTACTGCCAGATCGCCTCGTCCTCGAGCCCGGGCAGCAGCAGCACGTCGGCGTTCTCGGTCGCGCGGCCGGCGCGGCCGACCTGCTGGTAGTAGGCGACGGGGGAGGAGGGAGCGCCGAGATGCAGCACGAAGCCGAGGTCGGGCTTGTCGAAGCCCATCCCGAGGGCGCTCGTGGCGACGAGCGCCTTCACCTCGTTGTTCTTGAGCATCCCCTCCGACTCCTCGCGCTCGGCTGTGTCGGTCTGGCCGGTGTAGGCGCGCACGGCGTGGCCCGCCTCACGCAGCAGGCGCGCCGTGTCTTCGGCGTTCGCGACGGTGAGGGTGTAGATGATGCCGCTTCCGGGCAGTTCGGAGAGGTGGCTGAGCAGCCAGGCCAGCCGGGCCTTCGAGTCGGGCAGCCGGAGCACGCCGAGGCGGAGGGATGCCCGGGCGAGCGGCCCGCGGATCGTCACCACCTGGGTGGTCGAGCCCTCGGAAGTCGAGCCTGCCGTGACCCGGTGGTCCAGCTGGGCTGCGACATCGGTCACCACCCGGCTGTTCGCGGTCGCCGTCGTCGCGAGCACCGGCACGCCGTCCGGCATCTCGGCGATCAGGTCGCGCAGGCGCCGGTAGTCGGGGCGGAAGTCGTGGCCCCAGTCGGAGATGCAGTGCGCCTCGTCGACCACGAGCAGGCCGACGCGACGGATCAGCGCGGGCAGCTGTTCGTCGCGGAACGACGGGTTGTTGAGCCGTTCGGGCGACACCAGCAGCACGTCGACCTCGTCGGCCTGCAGCAACGCCTGCACCTCGGCCCACTCGTGGGCGTTCGACGAGTTGATCGACACGGCCCGCACGCCGGCGCGCGCCGCGGCGGCGACCTGGTCGCGCATGAGGGCCAGCAGCGGCGACACGAGGATTGTCGGCCCGGCTCCCTGGCGGCGCAGGAGCAGCGTGGCCACGAAGTACACCGCGGACTTCCCCCAGCCGGTGCGCTGCACGACGAGCGCCCGACGCCGCTGGTCGACGAGGGTTTCGATGGCCTCGTACTGGCCCTCGTGGAACTCGGCGTCGGGACGCCCGACCAGGGCGCGCAGGATCTCGAGGGCGGATGCGCGCGTGTCGGTGGTCATCCGCTCAGCTTGCCAGACCCCCCTGACAGCCGCCCCGCCCCCCCTCCGCCGAACTGTGAGTTTGGCACCTTCCCGGGCGCAACGAAGGTGCCAAACTCACAGTTCGGCGGAGGGGAAGGCGGAGGGAAGAGCGGATAGTAACGCAGCACTATTGGGGCAGGGCCCCATGGAATGAAATTCATGAGATACTCTCAGTAAAATTCAGTGGCAACGATTCACGACAACGCGAATCGCTGATGGCCGCTCACCTGCGGCGCAGCGCATCTCGACGTCCTCGGGGCGTGATTCGAAGTCTGATTCGGCACAACGAACAGCGGTGATCGAACAGCGGCGATCGGAATTATCGATCGACGACGGCTTCTCTGGGACGGGTGGAATGTCATGGGCTGGTTAGTGCGCTGGAGCCTCAGATTCCGTCTTCTCGTGCTGGCCCTGGCGGCCGGGATCGTCGGCTTCGGGCTGATCAATGCGCCGGAGATGTCGGTGGACAACCTGCCCGAATTCGCGCCTCCTCACGTTCAGATCCAGACCGAGGCCCTCGGGCTCTCCGCCGTCGAAGTCGAACAGCTCATCACGTCGCCCATGGAGGCCGACCTGTTGAACGGTGTCGCCTGGCTCGATGAAATCCGCTCCGTGTCCGTGCCGGGGCTCTCCTCCATCGATCTGATCTTCGAACCCGGCACCAACGTCTTGCGTGCGCGCCAGCTCGTGGCCGAGCGGCTCACCCAGGCGTTCGCGTTGCCGAATGTGTCCACGCCGCCCGTCCTGATGCAGCCGCTGTCGTCCACCAGCAGGGTGATGATGATCAAACTCAGCTCGCAGGATGTCTCGCTGATGGACATGTCCGTCCTCGCGCGGTGGAACGTCAAGCCCAAGCTGATGGGCGTCCCGGGCGTCGCCAATGTGTCGATCTGGGGCCAGCGGGAACAACAGCTCCAGGTGCAGGTGAACCCGGATCAGCTCCGTGCGAAGGGCGTGACGCTCGAGCAGGTCATCGAAACGACCGGCAATGCCGTGTGGGTTTCGCCGTTGAGCTTCCTTGAAGCGTCCACTCCCGGTACCGGCGGATTCCTGGAATCCGCCAACCAGCGAATCGGCATCCAGCATGTGCTTCCGATCCAGACGCCGGAGGACCTGGGCAAGGTCACCGTCGAGGGCACGGAGAGCGGCCGGCTCCTGCTCCGCGATGTGGCCGAGCTCTCCGAGGACCACCAGCCGCTGATCGGTGACGCCGTCACCGGCGACGAGCCCGGCCTGCTGCTCGTGATCGAGAAATTCCCGGACACGAGCGTCGAAGAGGTCACCGGAGACATCGAGGATGCGCTCGATGACCTCAAGCCCGGCTTGACCGGCATCACCGTCGACAGCACGGTGTTCCGCCCCGCGTCCTTCCTGGCCGGTGCCGTCGACGATCTCGGCCTGGCGTTGCTGGTGAGCCTGCTGGTCGTCACCCTGGCCATTGGGCTGGCCTTTCGTTCCTGGCGGTACGCGCTGGTCGGACTGGTGGGCATCGGGCTGTCAGCGACCGCAGCCGCCGTGCTGCTCGAGCTGCAGGGAGCCGTCTTCAACACAATGGTGTTCGCCGGACTCGTCCTGGGGCTGGCCGTCATCGTGGGCGATGTGATCACTGACCTGCACAGCCTCAGGCTGCGAACGGATGCCGATGGTGCCGAACCCCAGGAAGGTCGGCTGGTTCGAGCCCTCAAACGCTCGCGAATCCCTGCCGTGTTCGCGGCCCTGATGTCCGCGCTGGCAGTGGCGCCCGCCCTCTTCGTGCCCGGTATCGACGGGGAATTCCTCAGGCCGCTGGTCCTCGCCTACCTGTTGGCCCTGCTTGTCGCCGCGATCGTCGCGCTGACCGTCACTCCAGCCCTCGCCGGCATCCTGCTGGCCGGGGATCGTAGCCCGCTCCCCGATCCGGCGTTTCTTCGTCGGCTGCGCGCGAGGGGCAACAGTGCGGGGGAGAGACTGGCATCCGGCAGGCAGTGGGTAGCTGCGGCCGTTGTCGCCGCGATCGCGATCGCCGGCGTGGCCGCGATTCCGTTCCTGGCCGACGGCAAACCCATCGTCGCGGAGGTCCCCGACCGCACCATCCTCGTTCAATGGGAGGCGGCCGCGGGCACTGCGGGAAGTGAATTGAGCCGCGTGATGGCAATCGCCGGCACCGAACTGCGCTCCGTGCCCGGCGTCGACTCCGTCGGCGGCCATGTCGGCCGGGCGATCACATCCGACACTGCATCCGACGTCAGCTCGGCAGAGCTCTGGGTCACGATGACGCCCGAAGCGGACTTCCGGGGCGTCCGGGCTGCCGTCGAGGACATCGTCATCGGGTATCCCGGAATCGCCACCGAGGTCATCACCTACCCGGAACGGCAGATCGCCGCGGTCCGAGACGCCGGCGAGCAGCCCTTCCAGGTGCGCGTCTACGGCATCGATCTGGACGTCATGCGGGAGAAGGCCGAGGAGGTCAGGCAGATCCTGGCTGAGACCGACGGTGTGGTGAACCCACGGGTGGACGTGACGATCGACCAGCCCATCGCGGAGATCGAAGTGAACCTTGCCGCCGCCGAGAAGCACGGCATCAAGCCCGGCGACGTGCGACGTGCGGCCGCCGCCATTTTGCAGGGCATAGAAGTCGGGTACCTGTTCGAACAGCAGAAGGTGTTTCAGGTGGTGGTCAAGGGCAACGCCGAGGGTCGCAACAGCCTGACGAGCGTGCGTGAGCTGGTCATCAACACGCCCGACGGCGGTCATGTGCAGCTGGGTCAGGTGGCCGAGGTGCGGGTCAGCCCGAACCAGACGGTCATCAACCACGACGACACGTCGCGGCGCATCGATGTCAGCGCAGAAATCGCGGGACGGAGCCTCGCGGATGTCACGACCGACATCCAGGCGGCCATCGCGAAGATGGAGTTCCCGGTCGAGCATCACGCCGCGATTCCCCCGCAGTACGAGGGACAACAGGCTTCCGGGCAGCTCGTCTGGTGGCTGCTCGCCGCGGCCGTCATCGGGATTCTCATCCTCCTGCAGACGGTCCTGGGCAGCTGGAAACTGGCGGGGCTTGCTTTCGTGCTCCTGCCCGTGGCGCTGTTCGGCGGCCTGCTGGCCGCCGTGCTTGCCGGGGGCATCGGCTCGCTCTACGCGCTGATTGGATTCGCGGCCGTGCTGGCCATCGCCGTGCGGGATGTGATCCTGCTCCTGGGTCGATACCAGACCCTGCAGGGCCGCGACCCATCGGCGTCGCCGGAGAGCCTCGTCCGGGCGGCGTACCGGGACCGGCTTGCTCCGACCATCCTGGCCGGCCTGACGACGGCAGTTGCCCTGATCCCCCTGGTTCTCCTGGGGGGCGCAGTCGGAGTGACCACAATATTGCCGCTGGCCGTCATCGTCTGGGGCGGACTGGCGACGTCGGCGCTGCTCACCCTGCTCATCCTGCCCATCCTCCTCGTGCGGTTCGGGCCCGCGAGACAGGTGGAATGGGAAAGCTCGCTCGTAAGTTCTGATGGACCTGTACCGCACGAGAGGCAGGACGTGTCATGAAAACCAACAGTCGTTCGCTGCGCCGGGGGACGATGGCAGCCGCGGTGGCCGCGGCGCTTGCCGTGGGCCTGACCGGTTGCGTCCAGCCTCCGGTCGAAGCGGCGCCCATCATCGCCGCGGCAACGAAGGAAGAGATCGCGGGCACGGACCTGAGCAAGCTGACCCTCACCGAGCGGGCCGTGGAACGACTCGACCTGCAGACGGTGGCCGTCACGGTCGGCGCCGGCGGGCTCGAAGTCTCGTACGGCGCCCTGATCTACACCTCCGAGGGAGACACCTGGGTGTACACGAACCCCGAGCCGCTCGTGTATATCCGGGCGCAGGTCGTCGTGGAACGCATCGACGGGGACACGGTCCGGCTGAGTGCGGGCCCCGCGGCCGGTACGAAGATAGTCACGGTAGGAGCGGCCGAGCTCTACGGCGCCGAATTCGACGCGGCGCACTGACATGCGCCGCGTCATCGGGTTCAGCCTCAAGTTCCGGTCGGTGATCGTCGCGATCGCCGTCGGGATCATGCTGTTCGGGGGAGTCCAGCTGAGCACGGCCTCCGTGGACGTCTTTCCCGAGTTCGCGCCGCCCAAGGTGGAGATCCAGACCATCTGCATCGGCCTGACCGCCGAGGAGGTTGAGCAGCTGGTCACCGTGCCCCTCGAGGAGGCGCTCAACGGCGTCGAGGGCCTCGACGACCTGCGCTCGAAGTCGGTCGAGCAGCTGTCCTCGGTCGTGATGATCTTCGAACCCGGCACGGACCTCCTGACGGCCCGTCAAATGGTGTCGGAACGCATCGCCATCGTGGTCCCGACGCTGCCCACCTGGGCCGCGCCGCCGGTGATGCTCCAGCCGCTCTCGTCGACCAGCCGGGTCATGAAGATCGGGCTGACATCCGATGAGCGCTCGCTGATGGAAATGTCCATGATCACCTATTGGAAGATCAGGGCGCATCTGCTGCGGGTGCCCGGCGTCGCAAACGTGGCGATCTGGGGCGAGCGACTGCAGATGCTCCAGGTGCAGGCGGAGCCGGACAAGATGCTGGCAGAGGGCGTATCCCTGAACCAGGTGATGGATGTCACGGCGAATGCGCTGGACGCCGGCCTGCTGCAATACTCCCCGGGCGCCCTGATCGGAACCGGGGGAAGCATCGGCACCCCCAACCAGCAGCTGGGCATCCAGCACGTGTTGCCGATCGCGACGGCCGAGGATCTCGCGAACGTGACCATCGAGGACCGTGACGGGACGCCGCTCAAGCTCGGGGACGTGGCGACCGTCGTTGAAGATCATCAGCCGCTGATCGGCGACGCGGTGATCAACAACGGCGAAGGCCTCATGCTGATCGTGGAGAAGCTCCCCTGGGGGAACACCCTCGAGGTCACGGAGGGCGTTGAGGCCGCGCTCGAGGAGATGAAACCCGGGCTCAGCGGCATCGACATCGATACCGCGATCTTCCGGCCGGCGTCATTCATCGAGGAGTCTTTGGACAACCTGACCCGGTCGCTCCTCCTGGGCTGCCTCCTGGTGATGATGGTTCTGGGGGCCTTCCTCTTCCAATGGCGCACGGCGCTGATCAGCCTGATCGCCATCCCGCTCTCCCTCGTGTCCGCGGCGCTGGTGCTGTATCTGACCGGCAGCTCGATCAACACCATGGTCCTCGCGGGACTGGTGATTGCGGTGGGCGTCGTGGTGGACGACGCGATCATCGACATCGAAAACATCATTCGCCGCCTGCGGCAGCATCGCGCCTCCGGCAGCACGAGATCCACGTCCTCGGTTGTGCTGGAGGCCTCGCTCGAGGTGCGCGGCCCGATTGTCTATGCCACGTTGATCATTGTCGTCGCGGCCATCCCGATCTTCTTCCTCGAGGGGCTGACCGGGGCGTTCTTCAGGCCGCTGGCCATCTCGTACACGCTGGCCGTGCTGGCTTCGATGGTGGTCGCGTTGACCGTCACTCCCGCGCTGGCGCTGCTCTTCATGCGCAACCTGCCGCTGAAGGAACAGGAGCCGCCGCTCGTGCGGGTGCTCAAGCGCGGATACCGCACGGTTCTGAAACCGATCGTCCGGAGGCCCGCGGGAGGGTACATCGTGTTCGGCTCCCTGGCCGCAACGGGCGCCCTCGTTGCTCCGTTGCTCGGGCAGTCGTTGCTGCCGGACTTCAAGGAGCGGGACTTCCTGATGCACTGGGTGACCCAGCCGGGTACCTCGGTGGCCGAGGAATACCGCATCAGCAAGCTCGCCTGCCAGGAGTTGCTCACCATCGACGGTGTCAACAACTGCGGCGCCCACATCGGGCAGGCGTTCGCGGCCGACGAGGTCGTCGGCGTCCATTTCGGCGAGAACTGGATCAGCATCGACCCCGAGGCGGACTACGAGAAGACCCATGCCGCGGTCCTGGAAATGGTCGAGGGGTATCCGGGCATCCACCGGGACGTCCAGACCTATTTGAAAGAGAGGATCAGGGAGGTCCTGACAGGCTCGAGCAACGCGGTCGTGGTGCGGCTCTACGGCGATGACCTGAACCTCTTGCGGTCGACGGGCGATGACATCCTGGAGATCTTCGAAAAAATCCCCGGGGCGATCGACGAGCATGTGGCCCTGCAGGTCGACATCCCCCAGCTCAGCGTCAAGGTGGACCTCGAGAAAGCCCAGACCTACGGGCTGAAGCCGGGCGATGTGCGGCGCGCGGCGGCAACACTGGTTGCCGGCGAAGAGGTCGGTGACGTCTACCGGGGCGGCAAGGCCTACGACGTGCAGGTCTGGAGCCCGGTGGAGATCCGCTCCGACGTGAGCAGCATCCGCAACCTGCCCATTGACACACCCAGCGGAGAGCAGATCAAACTGTCCGACGTCGCAGACGTCAAGCTCATCGCGACGCCGAATGTCATTCAGCGCGAGGAGGGCTCCCGGCGCATCGACATCGAGGCCAACGTCGAGGATGGCACCCTCGGGACGGTGGTCGCGGCGATGGAGGCCGGGCTGGCCGACCTGGAGCTGCCGACGGGGTTCCACGCCGAAGTCCTCGGCGAGTTCCAGGAACGTGAAGCCGCCTCACGGCTCCTGCTGACGCTGGCGCTGCTGGCGCTGGCCGTGATCTTCCTCCTCCTGCAGGCCGCGTTCGGCAGCTGGAGGCTGGCGACGTTGATCATGCTGACGCTGCCGATCGCCCTGGTCGGCGGGGTCTTCGCGGCCTTCCTGGGCGGTGGGGTGCTGTCGCTGGGCTCGATCGTCGGATTCCTCACGGTGATGGGCATCGCCGCGCGCAACAGCATCCTTCTGATCAATCACTGCCAGCACCTCGAGAAGAAGGAAGGGGTGACATTCGGCCCCGAGCTGGTGCTGCGCGGCGCCGGCGAGAGGCTCTCTCCGATCCTGATGACCACGCTGGCCACGGGACTCGCGCTCGTGCCGCTCGTGGTCATGGGCAACCTCCCCGGCCATGAGATTGAACACCCGATGGCACTCGTGATCCTGGGCGGGCTGTTCACCTCGACCCTGCTCAACCTGTTCGTGGTGCCGTCCCTGTACCTGAGATTCGCCAAGTCGAAGGCCTCGCTCGTTCCCGCCGAACTGTGAGTTTGGCACCTTCCCGGGCACCACGAAGGTGCCAAACTCACAGTTCGGCGGAGGGGCCGAGCACGAAGTCCCGGGTTTCTCCCGGCGCGAGCATCGACTCGCGTCCCTCCACCCTGACCCGGATCGGCGTGGCACCGCCGGCGTGCAGCCTCAGGCGCAGGGTCGTCGCGGTCACCTCCAGCCGGATCGGCTGCTCCCGGTAGTTGATCGTGAAGACCACCCGCGCCAGCTCCGCGGGCAGCACCGGGTGTAGCCAGAGCATGTCCTCCCGGATCTCGAGCCCGGTGTAGCAGCGCACGACCATGTCCATCGAGCCCGCCATGGCCCCGAGGTGGATCCCTTCGGGAGTGGACCCGCCCTGGATGTCGGCCAGGTCGCTCTCCAGCGCCCGGGTCAGGAAGTCCCAGGACGCCTCCCGGTCGCGCCGGGCCTCCAGCCACGAATGCACGACATTGCTCAGGGTCGACCCGTGCGTCGAACGGGCGCCGTAGAACTCCACGGTGCGCACGATCGCCTCCGGCGGCAGCGCGTATCCCATCTCATGAAGCAGCTCGCGGAGCTCCTCTGCCGAGAAGAGGTAGAGCAGCATGAGCACGTCGGCCTGCTTGGACACCCGGTAGTTGTTCGTCGTGTCGCCCTCGGCCTGGAGGATCAGGTCGAGGCGGCCGATGGAGTCGTACCGGTCCGTGTACGCCTGCCAGTCGAACTCGGCCAGGTCTTCGTAGCCCTCGAACTGGCTGATCACGCCGTCGGCGTGGAAGGGCACGCGCAGCCGCCGGCCGATGTGCTCCCACCGGCCGACCTCCTCCGGCCGCAGTCGCAGACGGTTCCACAGCGGTCGGCAGTAGCGCCCCTCGAGCAGCGACACCGTTTCGATCGCGCGCCGCAGCACCCATGCGGTCATGACGTTCGTGTACGCGTTGTTCCGCAGACCCGAGCCGGGGGAGCCCGGGTAGCCGTCATGGAACTCGTCCGGCCCCATCACGCCCTCGATGTCGTACCGGTCTGCGGTCTCGTCGTAGCGGGCCAGGCTGGCGAAGAAGCGCGCCACCTCGAGCAGGATCTCCGCGCCCTGGCGGATGAGGAACTCCAGGTCGGCCGTCGACTGGTAGTGCTGCCAGACGCTGTACGCGAGGGCCAGCCCGACGTGCCGCTGCAGGTGGGAGTTGTCGGGCATCCAGGTGCCGCTGCGCGTGTTGAAGAACTCGGTCGGGGTCACCTCGCGCCCGTCGATCCCGCTCTGCCACGGGAACATCGCCCCCTCGAAGCCGGACTCCTTCGCGGCGGCCCTCGCCTCGTCGAGGCGCCGGTACCGGTAGCCGAGCAGGGCGCGGCTGAGGTCGGGGCGGCGGAGGGTGAGGATCGGGTAGACGAACAGCTCGTCCCAGAACACGTGTCCGCGGTAGCCCTCGCCGTGCAGGCCCCGGGCCGGCATCCCCGCGTCGAGGTCGGCGTCGACGGCGGCCAGCGTCTGCAGCACGTGGAAGGTGTTCAGGTTCAGCGCCAGCGACGCTCGCTCGCTGGTGTGCATGCGCACGGCGAACTCGTCCCAGAGGATCTGCCAGGCGCGCTCGTGGGCGGCGGCGAGCCGCTCGGGTTCCGGCAGCCGCCGCATCCACGTCGCCACGGCCCTGGCCGGCGAGGCGATCGCCCGGTCCCGGGAGGTGCCGACGATGACCGTCTTCTCCACCGTGACCGGATGCCCCGGCGCCAGGTCCACCTCGAACTCGTGGGCGACCCACCCCTCGTCGTCGTGGAGCAGGCGCGGGGAGAGGGGAATGCGGGCGCCCGCCCGGTGGGCGCGGGTGCGCGCGGCCATGGCGATGTGGATGCCGGACTGGTTCGTCTCCACCTCGAGCAGCACCGTCTCCCCATCGATGGCCGCCGCGGTGCGCGGGATCAGGTGCGAGCCGGTGAGCAAGCGGTCGGCGGCGACGTTCCGGTTGGCCACCCGGCCCTCCAGCGCGGACCGGATCGTGATCGGCCCCGACCAGTCTTCGGCTTCAAAGGTCGTGGTCAGCACGGCCAGGCGGGGCGCGGCCTGGGACACGAACCGGTCGGAGGTGACCGTCGTGGTGCGCCCGGCCTCGTCCCGGAATCGGATGACGCGCCGGAGCATCCCGCGCCGGAGGTCGAGCTCCTGCAGGTAGCTGATCAACTGGGAGCCGCCCGGGCGGAACCAGTCGTTTTCGGCCACCTTGAACCAGAGCGGCAGCCAGTTCGGGCCGTTCACCAGGTGCTCGTCCTCAACGCTCCGGTCGCCGAGCTGCGTGTGCACCCGGTTGTAGACGCCGGCGAGGTAGGTCCCCGGGTAGTGCACGCCGTCGGCGCCGGTCTCTGTGGCGGCTCCGCGGGTTCCCCAGTAGCCGTTACCGAGGGTGCAAAGCGCTTCCCGCAGCCCCTCCGTCGCCGGGTCGAAGCCCACGTAGCGCAGCAGCCACGGGTCGCTGCCGGAGTCACCGCCCGCCCACCCGGGGAACTCCGGCCCCGGTTCGCGCGGCAGGTCGGGGAAGCCCACGTCGGCCCCGTCGAGGTTGGGCATCCGCAGGTCGAGGTCGCGCAGGTCGAGCTCGCCCAGGTCCGTCACCACGAGATCGGCCCCTTCGGCCCTGAGCCGGTCACCGTAGCCGGTGCGGTCGACGCCGATGACGAGTCCGAATCCGCCGCGGGAGGCGGCCCGCACCCCGGCTTCGGCGTCCTCGATGACCACGGCGTGCCCGGGGGACACCCGCAGCAGCCGGGCCGCCTCGAGGAACATAGCCGGGTCGGGTTTTCCGGGCAGGCCCAGCCTCGCCGCATCCGTGCCGTCGACCCGCGCGTCGAAGAGCCCGGTCAGCCCGGCGGCCGCCAGCACCGCCTGGCAGTTGCGGCTCGAGGTCACGACGGCGGTCGGGATGCCCTGCCCGCGCAGCCGGCGGAGCAGCGCCACGGTGCCCGGATACCCCTGTACCCCGCCGCCGATGAGCTGCTCGAACAGCGCCTGCTTACGGTCGGCCAGCGCGGTGATCCGCTCCGGCGCCGCCTCGAGCCCGCGGGACGCCAGGAAGGCGCGGATGCCGTCTTCGCGCGGACGCCCGTCGACGTACCGCCGGTAGTCGGCGTCGGCGTCGAATGCCGGCACCGGGACGGCCGAGAGGAGCGGAAGCTGCTCGTCGAACAGGGCCTTCCAGGCGAGCGCGTGCACCGTCGCGGTGTCGGTGACAACGCCGTCCAGGTCGAAGATCACGGCTTCGCGCCCGGACCGCGGGTTCACGGACTCTGGCTCGCTCACGCATGCCCTCCTCCCGGGCGCTCTGCTGTGCCCATACTATTCAGGAGAAGCCCCGGTGCGGGGACTGGTAGGTGAGGAGACGCAGATGAGCAATCCAGGCGGAATCGACGCAGGGCAGGCACCGGAGCTCGAACCCGTGCCGGCCGGCAGCATCGTGGTCGGACACGACGGTTCGGATGGCGCCGACTACGCGCTGGGCCAGGCGGTGGAGCTCGCCGAACAGCTCCGGGCTCCCCTCGTGATCGTTCGCGCCTGGTCCATCGCGACGGCTCCGCGCCCCTCGACCTGGGAGTTCGGGTACGTGTCCTCCTTCGACGACTACTCCGCGGCGGTCCACGAGGAACTCGTGACGGATGCGGGCCGGGTCGCCGACACACATCCGACCGTGTCCGTGGACTACCGCGCCGTGCACGCCGACCCCGCGGCCGCCCTGATCGCCCTCTCCCGGGATGCCCGGATGCTGGTCGTCGGGTCCCGCGGACGGGGCGGCTTCGGCGGGGTGGTGCTCGGTTCGGTGAGCGAACGGTGCGTTCGGCACGCGGAGTGCCCCGTGCTGGTCGCCCGCCCCCGGCACCCGGCTGACTAGCCTCGGCGGGGCCGTCGCTGTCGCTCGGGGTGGTTGGATGGACCCATGACCTCGCCCCACGCGTACATCGACGACTTCGCCCGATTCATCACGGCCTCACCGTCGTCGTACCACGCGGCCGCCGAGGTCGCCCGCCTCCTCGACGCCGCCGGGTTCACCCGCCGCGATGAATCCGAGCAGTGGCCCGCTACGCCCGGCCGGCACTACATCGTGCGCGACGGGGCCGTCATCGCCTGGGCGCAGCCGGCCGCTGCCGGCCCGACCACCCCGTTCCGCATCCTCGGCGCCCACACCGATTCGCCCGGCTTCAAGCTCAAGCCGAAGCCCACGCTGGCCTCCCAGGGCTGGCTGCAGGCCGGCGTCGAGGTGTACGGCGGGCCGCTGCTGAACTCCTGGCTCGACCGCGAACTGGAGCTGGCCGGACGCCTCGTCACCCGGGACGGCGCCGAGCACCTCGTGCGCACCGGCCCGTTCCTGCGTATCCCGCAGCTCGCCGTGCACCTCGACCGCGAGGTCAACACAGCCGGCCTCACCCTGGACCGCCAGCGCCACCTCAACCCCGTGTTCGGGGTCGGCGACAGCTCGCAGGCCGACCTCGTCGGGCACCTGGCCGGCCTCGCCGGGCTGGAGGGGGCGGATGTCGCCGGCTACGACATCCTCACCGCAGACACCGCCGCCCCAGCCACGTTCGGCCGGGACTCCACCCTCTTCGCCGCCGGCCGCCTCGACAACCTCACCTCGGTGCACGCGGGCCTGCTCGCGCTCATTGCCGCGCCGGAGGACACCGGGCAGATCAGCGTGCTGGCCGCCTTCGACCACGAGGAACTCGGCTCCCAGTCGCGCTCCGGGGCCAGCGGACCGCTGCTCGACGACATCCTCACCCGCATCGGCGCCGCCCTCGGCGCCGACGTCTCGGACCGGCTCCGCGCGTACGCCGGCTCCTGGTGCCTCTCCGCCGACGCCGGCCACGCCGTGCACCCGAACTACCCCGAGCGCCACGACCCGGCCAACACGCCCATCGCCGGCGGCGGCCCGCTGCTCAAGATCAACGCCAACCAGCGCTACGCGACGGATGCCGTGGGCGCGGCCCTCTGGGCGCGCGCCTGCGAGCAGGCCGACGTGCCGTACCAGGAGTTCGTGTCGAACAACACGGTGCCCTGCGGGTCGACGATCGGGCCGCTCACCGCGACCCGGCTCGGCATCCGCACCGTCGACGTCGGAGTTGCGCTGCTCTCGATGCACTCGGCCCGGGAGATGTGCCACGTGAACGACCCGGTGCTGCTGTCCGCGGCGATCGGCGCCTTCTACGCGGGCGCCTGAGCCTGAGCCGGGCCGACGCGGCGTCAGCCGGGCTGACGCCGCGCGAGCCGGCTCAGCCGCCGAACGGGTAGCCGAGGTCCCGGTCGACCCCATGGCGCCCGTCGCGGGGGCCGGAGTCGGGCAGGGCCGGAAGCTGGTCGCCGTCGCGGGCGTAGAGCGAGGTGCGTTTCGGCGCGACCCGCCGGGCGGCCGGGCCCTCTCCGATGACCGCGACCACCGTTTCGGAGACGATCACGGCACCGGGAGCGTCTGGCGGAACGAGCCTGGCCACCGGATGTCCCGCCCGGGTCAGCACGACGTCCTGGCCGTCCGCCACCCGGGCGAGCAGCACGAAGAGGTGCAGCTTCGCGACCTCCACGCTCACCGTGAGGGTGTCCCATCCTTCGGCGCCGGGCCGCCGCGCGGGGAAGGGGTCGTACTCCTCGTCGCGGTCCACCCCGTGGCGCCCGTCGCGGGGGCCGGGATCGGGGAGCTCGGGAAGTTGGTCGCTGTCGAAGGTGTAGCCCATGGCGGGCTCCTCTCCACGGGTCGGTGCCTGTGCGGATGCCTGTGCGTGCGGATGCCTGTGTCAGACGGTACGCCGACTGCGCCGCGCCCGCCACTGGGGGTAGCTTTGAGTCATACCAGCGGCGCGGACCCGGAGCACCGAGGTCGGCCGAAACCAGCGGCAGCGGGCACAGTCAGGGAACGGGCACAATCATGAAGCGTCGGACCTTCCTCATCGGGTCGGCGTCCGGGCTGTCCATTTTCGCGCTCACCGCGTGCACCGGCCCGTCACCGGTGCCCTCCATCAGCCCGTCCCCGTCGGAGTCCCCGTCGCCGTCCCTCGTACCCCGGCCGCAGGCCATGCACCGCACTTCGTGGTCGAAGGATCCCTTTGCGCGCGGGTCGATGAGTTTCACGGCGGTCGGGGCGACGCCGGCGGATCGCACCACGCTGGCCACGCCGGTGCAGGACCGGGTGTTCTTCGCGGGCGAGGCCACGTCGGTCGAGCTGCCGGGCACCGTGCAGGGCGCCCGTGACTCGGGCCGGCGCGCCGCCCGGGAGGTCATGGCCGTCGCCGGCGCAGACGAGCGCATCGCTGTCGTCGGAGCGGGAATGGCCGGAATCACGGCTGCCGGGCTGCTCCGCGACGCCGGGTACGACATCGTCGTGATCGAGGCGCGCAAGCGCGTCGGTGGGCGGATCGCGACCGTCTCGGATCCGGACTGGCCGTTCCCGATCGAGCTCGGACCATCCTTCGTGCGCAACTCCACCGCGAGCCGGCTGGATGAGGACCTCGCCAGGGCCGGGGTGACCACCCTCCCGGTGCCCGGCGGTACGGAGACCCGCACACCGGCCGGCGACATCGCGCCGGTGCCGGCGGTGGGCCCCGATGCCGTCACCGAAGCCATCGCCTGGGCGGCCGGCCAGCCGCAGGACGTGTCCGTCGCTGTGGCCCTCGTCGAATCGGGGGCCTCCGACCTGTCCGACACCCCCGGCGAAACCGGCGTCTCCGAGGTCGACTGGCTCGATCACGCCGTCGCCGGCGAGATCCAGCAGCTCTCCGGCGCCGAGGCGGGGCTGGTCTCCGCGTGGTTCCCGCCGCAGGCCGGAACCGGCGACGACACCGCGGAAGACGGAACCTGGCAGGGAGACCGGATCGTGCTCGGCGGGTACTCCACCCTCGTGTCCGAAGCCGCCGCGGACCTCGACCTGCTGGCCTCCAGCGCCGTGCGACGGATCGCCTACACCGACGAGGGCGTCAGCCTGCGGCTCGAGACCGGCGAATCGCTCGGGGCCGACCGGGTGATCGTCACAGTCCCGCTCGGCGTGCTCAAGACCGACGCGCTGGAATTCGCGCCGCCGCTTCCGTTCGAGCACCGCGGGGCGATCGCCGCGCTCGGGATGGGCGTGCTCGACAAGGTGTGGTTGCGCTTCCCCGAGCCCTTCTGGGACACCGACGTCACGCTCTGGTCCGTCGTCGGCGGCGACTCCGGCTTCCAGGACTGGGTGAACCTCGAGCCGCTCACCGGCGAGGCGGTGCTGATGGGCGTGGTGGCCGCCGACGACGCCCTGCGCCTGGCGAAGCTCGGCGACGACGACTTCCTGGCGGCCGCACTGGCCAGCCTCGAGCCGTTCGCCCTGCCCGTTCCCGAACCGACCGGCTAGCCGGTCGGGCTCGTCCACCGGGGCGCCCAGCGGAGCCTCGTCAGGGCGATCAGGCCCGCCGCGACGCCGGTCATCAGGACCAGGGCGAGCGCGCAGTACAGCACGGTTTCGAGCGGGCCGCTGACCTGCACGGGGTCGAGGAAGAAGTACGGATACCAGCCGACCCCGGCCCCGCGCACCAGGGTGAAGACGCCCCACAGCAGAGGGTACACCACGATCCAGGCGAGGGGCCTCCAGGTCAGGCGCGCCTTCCCGAAGTCGAGCATCCAGTCCAGGAGGGCGAAGGCCGGGATCCAGAAATGCAGGAGCTGGCTCGACCAGGGAACCTCGATCGTGTAATCGCGGGTCGATGACTGGATGACGATGCTGAGGAAGACGATCCCGGACACCACCATGTAGCTCGTCACCAGCACCCGGAGGATGTCGAGCCAGGGCGGATCCACCGGGCGCCGGAACGCGATCCGGGCGGCCGTGAAGAAGAGGACGACCCCGGCGATGGCACTCTGCACCGTGAAGTAGCTGAAGAAGTTGCTGGTGACGAACGTGGCGAAGCCGAGCACATAGTCGAAGTCGCCCACGAGGGCCGTAATCAGGATCAGAGCCAACAGGATCCGGGCGACACCGACGATCTTGCGTACCTCCACGCGCGTTCGGCGGGGGCCGAACGTTCGCAGGGGCATGCTGCCACGCTACGCCCCTCCGGTCCGGGAGGGGGACGCCGGGCGGGACCCCGGGATTCGGGGGTCGACCGGCGCCGCCTCGCGGAGTAGCGTCGGAATAAATCACGGCGGACGCCGAAGGGAGCCGACCAGGCATGTCATCACTGACGAATTACGGCCAGGCGATTGCGGCCACGACCATGGCCATCCAGGAGTTGCTCGCGTCACGGCCGCTCAACCTGCAGGTCACCGCACGCACCCCGCATTCGACGCGGGTCGGCGTGAGCGGGCCGTCCATGAATCTCTTCCTCTACAGCGACGGCCTGATCAGCTATCGCGAGGAAACCGAGCGGCACGGCCAGAGCCGGATGATCGCGGAGCTCCACTACCTCGTCACCGCGTACCCCGGCGACGACGCCGACGCCGATGCCGCAAGCCACCAGGCCTACGGCGCCGCCCGGGCCGCCATCGAACGCCACCCCGTGGTTCCCGTGCAGGTCGCACCGGGCGACACCCTCCAGGTCTGGCTCACCCCGACGCCGATGACGGTGGAGGTGATGTCGGCCCTGTGGCTGGCGTTCGCCTCACCGCTCCGGCTGTCGTTTGGGATCATGGCCGCCTTCACCCTGGACGCCTCAGAGGGGCCGGTCGCGATCGGCACGATCCGGGACGTCGTCACGGCGTCGGGAGCCGGCAGGCTCGCCGTGTTCAGCGGGCCGGATGACTCGGCGAAGTCCGCGGGTGCGGCATCCGTCGCCCAGGCGCTCGGCAAGCCCGTGCTGCAGGTCCCGCTGGGCGAGATCGTCAGCGCCTACCTGGTCGAGACCGAGGGCAAGCTCGCCAGACTCTTCGCCCAGCCCGAGAACGCAGGTGGCGTGCTGCTGATCACGGAGGCGGACTCGCTGTTCGGCGTACGCCCGGAGGCCCTCGACATTCAGGACCCCTACGCCGATGTCGACGTGGCGCAGGTGCTCGAACTCCTCGCGCGTGCCCCCGGACCGGTGATCATCGCCGTGCGCGAGTCGATCGGTCCGGAACTGGCCGACCGGGCCGCGGTGGAGGTGCAGTTCCCGCCGGCCGACCCCGGGCCGGAGACGCCGGAGTCTCCGCCCGCCCCCTGACCGCCGCGCGCTCCACTCCCGGTTGAGTTGCGGAGAAATAACCTTCATTTCGCAATTGAAGGTACTTTTTCCGCAACTCAACGAGGAGCGAGCCGCGCCAGACCCGGTCCACCCAGGGCGGCGAGCCGGGCGAAGCTGGGATCGCGGCGCTGTTCGGGCCGTGCGGGGGCGATGATCGTGGCCCGGTGCCCGTCAACGGAAGGGGTGTCATCCGCCCCGAGCACCTGGCTTCGCCCGGCACCGTGCAGCCACCAGAGTGACGCGGTCCAGGCGCTGATCAGCGCGTCGATGAGGTCTTCGCGGTGCTTGTAGTCCCGGTCGAGCAGCGGGGAGCATTCGGTCACGAGCGTGTCGGTCAACGGATGCGACGCCAGGTTCAGCGGCGGCGACGCGTCGGCCAGGCGCCACATGCGTTCGATCAGGTCGTCGCAGACCAGCGCGCGGGCGAGGCGCCGGTCCTGGACCGGCAGCGCCACCCCCATCCGCTTGTAGCGCGGGCGCTTGTCGTCGTAGCCAAACTCCGGGGCGCCGACGAGGGTCGTGTACGGGTAGCACTCGAAGAAGGTGGGTCGGGCGGGATCCGGCTGCTCGAGGCCGTCCGTGTAGGTCCAGCCGGCGGCTTCGAGGCGCTTGCGCAGGGAGACGCCGCCCTGCCAGGGCCGGCCGAGATTCGACGCGTTCGCCGCGACGTGCCAGCGACCGTAGCGGCTGCCCGTTTCGCGTTCGCACAGGCGCATCCCGGTGGGGTTGTTCACGACCAACGGGGCGTCAATGGCCAGCACCGCACCCGGCTCGACCATAGACCCGATCCAGTCGAGCACGGCATCCGTACCCCTGGCCCAGCCGGCGTCGATCACCGTACCGGTTTCGTCGATGCAGGCCAGGCCCGTTTCATTGGCCGGGCGGGCGTCGCTGCCTTCGGCCCACGCCAGGTCGACCCCGAGGAAACGTGTCATAGCTATGGATAACACAGGCCCCGCCGGGGCCGCCCGGGATAGCGGAACGGAACGGCCGCCGATACAATGCGGGCGCGCGGTGCCCCGGTGCCGGGTGTCTCGCGCCGGCTCAGGTGTCGTCGGAGAACGAGAAGAGCAACGGCTGCGCGGTCACCGGCTGCGGGCGGGCCGCGCGCGGTGCGGCCGGTGCGGTGATGGTCCGCGGCGCGGGCCGTGAATCCCCCGGGCGCACCCAACCCGGCCCGGCCGGAACGGCGAGGTTGCGCTGGTAGGCCTCGGAGACCGCGCGGGCCCGGGCATCCGCGCCTTCGTTGAGCGGGTGGTTTGCGTGCCCCTTGACCCACTCGAACCGGTACCGACGGCCCACGAGCACCGCGTCGATTTCGATGAGCTGGTCCAGGTTCATGACGGGCTTCCCGTCGGCCTTGCGCCAGCCCTTGGCCTTCCAGCCGCGCATCCATTTGGTGACCGAGTTGATCACGTACTGGCTGTCGCAGATGACGAGCAGCTCGTCGTCGAGGTGCGCGGTGGCGCGGAACAACTCGAGCACGGCCTGGAGCTCACCCTGGTTGTTGGTGGCGTGCTTCCAGCCGCCGGCTCCCCAGCAGGAATCGTCGACGTACCAGGCCCACCCGGCCGGACCGGGGTTACCGAGGGCCGAACCGTCGGCAGCGGCGATGATCGTCATGCGAGCCTTTCCAGGTGGCCTGCCGGGGTGCAGGGCCTCTCCAGTGTGCCATCCCGCGAGGTCCGGATCGTCACACCCGCGTCGGTCTAGAGTGAGGATGTGACATCAACCATGAGCGTGCAGGTGCGGTATTTCGCGGCGGCGGCCGAGGTCGCCGACTGCGACGAAGAGACGGTTCTGCTGCCTCTCGGCGCGACCGTCGGCCAGTTGCGCGCCGAACTCTCGCACCGTCACGGGCCGGGCATGGAGGCCGTGATGGCCTCCGGATCGTTCCTCGTCGACTCCGTCGTCAGCCGTGACCCGGCCCGCCCGGTGGGCGCGCGGGTCGACGTACTCCCGCCCTTCGCCGGCGGCTAGCGCGTATCTCCGACAGCCTGACGAGCCGGGGATATCGCGCCGCGCGGGCCGGCTTGCCGTACTCCGTGGTTACGGAATGCGTCAGCGGGCGACGGCCGGTACGTCGAGCACGAGGTCCGGTTGACGGCCATAACCATCGATGCGTACCTTGTCCTCCTGCACAGTGACGACCGCATACGCGTTGGCGGGGTGCGCCTCTTCGACCATCCCCTTCAGCGTTACGTAATGGATTCCGTTGACTACTTGATAGGCGCCTGCGTGGTAATGACCGTTGATGTAGGCCACCACGTTGTCATGAGACTCCAACGCCTCCTGGATTGCTGGAGCGTCCCACGCATTTTCGGTGTGTCCTCCTTCGACGGGCATGTGACCGAAGACGATGGCCTTCTGCCCCTTTTCTTCGGCGTCGGCGAGGGTCTCATTCAGCCAGGTCATTTGCTCTTCACCCAGTGCGCCGTTCCACGTTTGAGCGTTATCCGCACCCTCGTTGCGTAGCCCCTCAAGTATTGCCTCGGCCTCTGTGTAATCTGCGGAGCCAGGCTCATTCGCGTAGAGCGATATGTCGTTATTGTCGAGCATGATGAAACGCCACTTCTGGTGGGTGACGTCGTAGTACTCGTTGGGCATATCGAGCAGCGAGACTGCTCTTTCACTCGACAATCCAGAAGGAAAGTCGTGATTGCCCAGCAAGTTGTATCGTGGACCCTCGATTTGATTCAAGATCGGAAGGATCGTATCGAAGCTCGCCGGATCGCGATCGATAAGGTCCCCGACCTGGACGGTGAAGTCCACTTTGGACTTGTTGATGGTCTCAGCCGCCTCGGCGAGTTTCTGCGTGGAATCGGCGTAGTACCGGGTACCCCTCGCGGGTCCGTCCCAATACTGGGGATCCGCGATCAGCCCGAACGAGAATGCTGCGCTGCTATTGGGAGCGGGCGAATCTTGCCGGTCCTGGTGCGCTGCGACTGCCGGGGCAGCCATCAGCGACAAACTGAGCGCTGTTCCGAAGAGCTTGGATAGGGCATGCATGGTGACCTCAGATATGTCTCGGGGCTTTTTTGGGGAACCACCCAATTGCACCAAATCAGACTTACGGCCGGTTTGACCTCCGATATATACCAAGTGAACGGGGCTGGAACAGAGTACGGACCGAGCAGCAACGCACGCACACGGACCCGACCCCGGCATCGGCCGCAAAAAAGAGATTAGGTCGGCGTCCAAGGGGGGCGGTGCCGATGGGTCGTTTCGATTGGTGAGGATCGCAGCCGCGGTCGTTTTTAGCCGGCGCGGCGCTCACTGGCTGATGTTGTTCCCACGGAGGTTGTGTGCGTGGCGTGAGCTAAAAAGGTGAGGACCTCCGGTATCGATTGGGTTACCACACTCAAGCCGATGCCACGGAGGCCCTCATCTC
>NZ_SOHO01000020.1:0-25674 GCF_004403225.1 Cryobacterium sp. Sr8
GCTCGAATTTGGTCAACGACCGATTCCGCCCAGAGACCCCACCCTGCTCGACGGCGGGCCACTCGTCCGGGACGTGCTCCGAGGCATCAGGAGCGATCTTGAGGCGTGAGCGGGCATGTCGAAGAGGCATTCCGACAGACTGCCGCCACCACACCGTCGCCGTGTTGACCGACGCGCCCACACTGGCGCCCGATTCTCGCAAACCCACCCCCGCGCACACCAAGTCAACGAACTCATCACGAGCAGCCTGCGGAAACAACTTGACCATAAAACGCTCCATCAATCAGAGCGTTGCTTTGACCCTATGACTTTGCCGNGCTTTGACCCTATGACTTTGCCGGCGTGGGAAGGTGCCAAACTCACAGTTCGGCGAGTGGGTCGAATGGGTCAGGGGCGCGGAGGGGGTCGCCTGCTTATTTGTGGGTGCCGTGGGTGCCGTTGGCGCCGTGGTGGCGACTGTGCACGGCCTCGTAGGTGCGGCGCAACGCCGCCATCGAGTCGTCGTAAGACGCCTGGGCGACCGCGGTGAAGAGGCAGTCGACGACCATGAGCTGCGCGATCCTGCTGCCCAGCGCCCCGGAACGAAACCGGGTCTCGCGCGCTGCGGTCGTGAGCACGACGTCTGCGGCGGCGGCCAGGGGGGAGTCGCTGAAGTTGGTCAGGGCGATCGTCGCGGCACCGGCCTCCCGGGCGATGGTGAGGAACTCGACGGTGTCCCTGGTCGCGCCGCTGTGCGAGACGGCGATTGCCACACAGGATGCGTCCAGCGTCGCCGCGGAGGTCCAGGCGGCGTGCGAGTCGGGCCAGTTCAGCGCCGTGCGCCCGATCCGGGAGAGCTTCTGCTGCAGGTCGAGGCCGACGAACGCGCTCGCGCCCACGCCGAAGCTGTCCACGCGACGGGCGGCCTGCACCAGGTCGACGGCGCGGGCGAGCGCGTGCGTGTCGAGTGCCTTGGCGGTGTCGGCGATCGACAGGGTCTCGTTCAGGGCGACCTTCGAGACAATGTCGTCCAGGGAGTCGTCCCGGTTGATGTCCCCGGACACGGTGAGCAGGTCGGCGTTCTGCATCTTCTCCCGGGTGACTTCCCGGATGAGGTCGATGCGGAGGTCTTTATAGTGGTCATAACCGATCCGCTTATAGAACCGCACCACGGATGTGGTCGACGTTCCGCACCTGGTTGCCAGCTCCGCGATCGACAGGTTCGCGGCCTCGGCCGGATTGTCGAGGAACAGCTGGGCGATGAGCCGCTCCGACGGCGGAAGGGCGGGCCTGGCGGCGCGCATGCGTACCAGAACGGTCCGGGAGTCCGGTCGTCCGAGAAGATCCTGAGTCACTGATGGTCCCTTTCAGGGCGAGAGGAGGCCTGCCGCAACGCCGCGGCTCCCTCTTCGGTCGCGTATGGATAACAATACGAGAAAATAAAGTACAGATGTTGACCACATGGTGTACTTTTATTCCAATCCAGATCACAGACGCTCTGAGTGTGACCGCGCGCGAAGTTGCTCGCACATCATGCCGTGGAGCATCCCTAGTTCACCTGAGGAGTAACCCCTTGTCACATGGTTCTCGTTTCACTCGTGGGGCGTTCATGGCAGTCGGTGCTGCCGCGATCGTGTCGCTTGCAGTTTCCGGCTGTTCCAGCCCCAGCACTCCGGCCGCCACAGACGCCAAATCGGGTGGTTCACTCGTCGTCGGCGTCACGTCAGACCCCGACACCCTCTTCCCCTGGAAGGCCACACAGTTCCAGGCCGTCGCCGTTCTGCAGAACGTCTACGGCACCCTGACCGAGTTCGACAAAGACCTCAACGTCGTGCCCGGCCTGGCCGAATCGTGGGAGGCCTCGGAAGACGGCCTCACGGTCACCCTGAAACTGCGCGAGGGCGCGACCTTCGCCGACGGCAGCACGTTCGGTTCCGAGGACGTCAAGAGCTCGCTCGATCTGATCAAGGACGAGAAGACCGCGGCGGTGTCCAGCAGCGCCCTCGCATCCGTCGTCTCGGTCGAGGCCCAGGACGCGAACACCGTGCTCCTGACCCTCTCCGCTCCGGATGCCGCACTGCCGGCGAGCCTCGCCGTGGTCAACATGGCCATGCTCTCCTCCGACGACACCGAGGCCGCCCTGAACACGGCCCCGAACGGCACCGGCCCGTACTCGTTCGACTCCCGCGTCGCCAACCAGTCGATCACGCTGAAGAAGAACGCCAAGTACTGGGGCGGTGAGCCCACCCTGGACAAGGTCGAGTTCCGCGTCATCCCGGATGAGTCGTCCATCGTCTCGGCGCTGCAGTCCGGCAACGTGCAGATGAGCGTCTTCGACGACCCGCTGGTCGCCCAGACCGCGGAGAGCGCCACCACGACCGTCACCAAGACGCCGCAGCTGGCCTACCACGTGCTGCAGCTGAACGCGACGCGCGGAGCCCTCACCGATGTCAACGTGCGGCTTGCCATGCAGTGTGCGATCGACCGCCAGCAGGTGCTCGACACGGCCGCCCTCGGCGAGGGAGAAGTGACCGGTCCGATCACGTCCCCCGCGTACAAGTCCGACCCGGATGCCCGTCCGTGCCCCACCCGGGACCTCGACAAGGCGAAGTCGTACCTGGAAAAGGCGGGCAAGGCCGACGGCGTGACGATCAAGGCGATCGTCTCCCAGGGCGAGTACGCGACCTCCGTCAACGAGGCGCAGAACCTCAAGTCCCAGCTCGCCGAGGCCGGCATCACCCTCGACGTCGAGACCCTGGAATCGGGCGCCTACGTGGACCGCTGGATCGCCGGCGACTTCGACGCAGCGGTCGCGCTCAACGGCGGACGCCCGGACCCCGACGGCATGTACGGTCGGTACTTCACCAGCACGGGCAACCTGAACAAGGTCGCCGGCTACAGCTCCCCGGCACTGGACGCCCTCTTCGCCGAGGGCAAGGCAACGTCTGACCCGAAGGAACGCGCCGCGATCTACGAGAAGGTGTCGGCCGAACTCGAAGACAACGCCGCCTGGATCTGGCTCTTCACGAGCCACAGCTACACGGTGACGGCATCCACGGTCAAGGGCTTCGTGCCCATGCCCAACGCGTCGCTCCAGTCGCTGCGCACCACAACCGTCAACTAACGATCGCCGCACCGGGCGTCGGCGCGAGAGCGCCGGCGCCCGGTGCCCGGTCGGGAATGCCAGAAGGACATGTTCCAGACTCTTATCCATAACGGCGTGGTGCGGCGGATTGCGGCTGCAGGGCTCACCCTGCTCGGCGTCGCGGTCTTCGTCTTCATCATGCTGCGGGCCATCCCCGGCAACCAGATCACCGCCGGGCTCGGCACGGAGGCCGCCGCCCTCACCCCCGCCCAGAAGCTCGCGCTCGAACAGTACTACGGCCTCGACCAGCCTCTGTTCGTGCAGTTCTTCTCCTGGCTCGGCAACCTGTTCACCGGCAACCTCGGTTTCTCGTCCCGGGCGCAGCAGAGCGTGCTCGACCTCACGGCCGCATCCCTCCCGGTGACCTTCGAACTCGCCGTGATTTCCATCGTGCTCGCCCTGCTCATCGGCATCCCCCTGGGCATGCTCTCGGCGTCCAAACCCAATTCCCCCCGGGATGCCTTCGGCCAGGTCGTCGGCCTCGCCGGGCTTTCCGTTCCCTCCTTCCTGCTCGCCACGGCGCTGCTGTCGGTCCTGGCCTCCTCCTTCGGCTTCAACCCGAACGGGAAGCCCTTCGCCACGCTTTTGAGCGACCCGCTGCTCAACCTCCAGCAGATGCTGCTGCCCGCGGTCGTGCTCGGCTTCGGGATCGCTGCCCCGATCATGCGCACCACCCGCACGGCCGTGCTCGAAATCCGCTCCAACGACTTCATCCGCACCGCCAGGGCCAAGGGCGTCCCGTCCCGGCGGCTCCAGCTCAAGCACGTGCTCGGCAACGCCCTCGTGCCCATCGTCACGATGACCGGCCTCCAGTTCGGCTACCTCCTCGGCGGCGCGGTCGTCGTCGAGCAGATCTTCTCGCTTCCGGGCATCGGCCGGCAGGTGCTGCTCGGCATCCAGCAGAAGGAGTACGCGCTCGTGCAGAGCACCGTGCTGGTGATCGCCCTCGCGTTCGTGATCGTGAACCTGCTCACCGACCTCACTTACCGCCTCATCGATCCCCGGGTGCGTGCCTCATGACCGAACTCAGCCAGGGCGTGCGCCTGCCCGCGGGAGCCGGCGTTGCCGCGCACCGATTCCGCGCCCTGCTCCGGAGCCCGAGCGGTCTGTCCGGGGTGATCCTCATCGGCATCCTGCTCGTCCTCGCCCTGGCCTCGACCCTGTCGCTGCTGCCGTACGACCCGGTGGCGCAGGACCCGCCCTCGCGCCTGCTGCCCCCCTCGGCGACCCACCTGTTCGGGACCGACCAGTTCGGGCGCGACGTCTTCTCCCGGGTCGCGGCCGGGGTGGCGAACTCCGCGCTCATCGCGATCGTCGCGGTGGCGTTCGCCGCGGTGATCGGCACCCTGTCCGGGCTCGTGGCCGGTTTCTTCCGGGGCGTCCCTGACGCCCTCATCGGCGGCGTCACCAACGTGCTCTTCGCCTTCCCGCCGCTTCTCCTGGCCCTCGCGCTGGCATCCGTCTTCGAGCGCAACTGGTTCACGATCGCGGTGGCCATTGCGATCGTCTACGTGCCGATCTTCATCCGCGTCACGCGCGGCCCCGTGCTCTCCCTGCGGGAGATCGAATACGTCAAGGCGGCGACGAGCACCGGTTTGAGCCGCACGCTGGTCATGCTGCGCCATGTTCTGCCCAACATCACCTCGATCATCATCATCCAGGTCACCCTGTCGCTGTCGTGGGCGGTGCTCACGGAGGCTGCGCTGAGTTTCCTCGGGCTGGGCGCACCGCCGCCCACCCCCTCGCTGGGCTCGATGATCTTCGAGGCTCGCACCCTGGTCTACATCGCACCGTGGACCATGGTCGCGCCCGGCCTGATCGTCGTGCTCCTCGTCGTGGGGCTGAACCTCCTGGGTGACGGCCTGCGCGACGCACTCGACCCACGGAACAAAGGAAAGCGATGAGCCGCAATACCTCCGGCGCGGCACCGGTCGCCGCCGACACCGACACCCTGAACGGCCTCGCCACCGAGGGCGTCGACCCCCGCTACGCGGAGATCGACCTCATGCCCGTGGGGGAGTTGGCGGCCCTGATGAACGACGCCGACGCCACGGTGCCGGGCGCGGTCGCCCGCGCGCTGCCCTCGATCGTGCCCGCCATCGAGGCGGCCGCCGAGCGGATGAAGGCCGGCGGACGACTCATCTACGTCGGCGCCGGCACCCCCGGCCGCATCGGGGTGCTCGACGCCTCCGAGTGCCCCCCGACCTTCAGCACGCCGCCGGAGCTGGTCTTCGCCATCATCGCCGGCGGCCCCAAAGCCATCGTCCTGCCCTGCGAAGGCGCCGAAGACGACGCGGCGGCCGGAGCGCTCGCCATCGACAGTGCCGGCGTCGGCAGCCTCGACACCGTGGTCGGAATAGCCTCGAGCGGCCGCACCCCCTATGTCGTCGCGGCCGTCGCCCGCGCCCGCGAACGCGGCGCCCTGAGCATCGGGCTCTCGTGCAACGCCGACACGGTGCTGAGCCGCACAGCCGAGCACGGCATCGAGGTCCTGGTCGGCCCCGAACTGATCAGCGGATCGACCCGGCTCAAGGCCGGCACGGCCCAGAAGCTCGTGCTCAACATGTTCTCCACGATCCTGATGGTGCAGTTGGGCAAGACCTACGGAAACCTGATGGTCGACCTCAAACCGACCAACGTCAAGCTCCGCGAACGCGCCCTCGGCATCGTGGGCAGCGTGGCGGCCGTCGGCCGTGAGCGAGCCGAGGCGGCGCTCGCCGCGAACGGCGACAACGTCAAGCGGGCCATCCTCGCGGAAAAGCTCGGGCTGACCTCCGAGCAGGCCGAGGCGCGGCTGGCCGCAGTGGACGGACGACTGCGCAAGGCCCTGGAGGAGCAACGATGAAGGTACTCGGCATGATTTCCGGCACGTCCCATGACGGGATCGACGCCGCGGTCGTGGACTTCAGCTTCACCGACGGCGCCCTGGCCGGGACGGTCCTGCACCGCAGCAGCACGCCGTACTCCCCGGCGCTGCGCGGCAGGCTCGTCGCCGCGCTGCCCCCGGCGCAGACCACCCTCGCCGAGGTCTGCGAACTGGACACCCTGATCGGCCAGGCCTTCGCCGAGGCGGCGGCCCGGGCCATCGACGACGACGGGGGTGTCGATTTCATCGTCTCCCACGGGCAGACGGTGTACCACTGGGTCGACGGCGCTCACGCCCTCGGGACGCTCCAGATCGGCCAGCCGGCCTGGATCGCCGAGCGCACCGGGACGCCGGTCATCTCCGATCTGCGCATCCGTGACATCACGGCCGGAGGACACGGCGCCCCACTCGTCTCCTTCATGGACGCCCTGCTCCTGGCCGGAGAGCCGGGCACCCCGGCCGCGCTCAATCTCGGCGGCATCTCCAACATGACCGTGGTGCGAAGCGCAGGGGAGCTCACCGCCTACGACATCGGCCCGGCCAACGCGCTGATCGACGCCGTCATCTCGGAGCGCGGGGCGCATCCGCTCGGCTTCGATGAAGACGGCCGGATCGCGGCCTCCGGCACCGTCGACGAGACGTTGCTCGCGCTGCTGCTCGACGACCCCTACTATCGCCTGCCGACGCCCAGGAGCACGGGCAAGGAACACTTCCACGGGCGCTACGTGGCCGAGGCGATCGCCCGCTCCGGGCACACACCGACGACGCCGGACCTCGTCGCCACCCTCACCGAGCTGACGGTGCGGTCGGTGGCGCGCGACGTTCTCGCCGCGGGCATCGACCTGCTCATCGTCTCGGGGGGCGGATGCCGCAACCCCGTGCTCCTCGGCGGCCTCCGGAACGCGCTCCCCGGTGTGCGGGTGTTGCTCTCCGACGAATTCGGAGCTCCCGCCGACGACAAGGAAGCGATTGCGTTCGCTCTGATCGGCTGGTGCACCGCGCACGGGCTCCCCGGTACGAACCCGGCCGGCACGGGCGCGCGTGAGGCCCGGGTGCTCGGTTCGATCACGCCCGGTCGCGGCCCCCTCGTGCTCCCCGAACCGCTCACCGAGCCGCTGCGGTCCCTGACCCTGAACACCCGGGACTGACCACCATGCCCATCACCTACCGCCCGGCGACGAGCGAAGACATCGACGGCATCGCCCTGGTCTTCCTCTCCTGCTGGCGCGGCAGCTACGCGGCGGTGCTCCCGCGGCGGCTCGTGGACATGATGACCGACGAGGAGGCGGCCGCCCTCTGGACCCGGGTGCTGGGCGAGGCCCGCCGGGGCGAGGTGATCGTGGCCGAGTCGGCCGGGCCGGCCGGGCCGGTGATCCTCGGGGTGACCCGGTTCGCGCTCGGCGGCGACGGGGAGGGAGCGGTGAATTCGCTCTACGTCTCACCGCTCGCCCAGGGCCAGGGCGTCGGCTCGCGGCTGCTCACGATCGCCGCCGACGCGCTCGCGGCCGCCGGCGCGACGACCGCGCACCTCTGGGTCTTTGAGAGCAACGCGCCGTCCATCGCCTTCTACCGCCGCCAGGGCTGGTTGCCGGATGGCGGCGCCCGCGTGCAGGAGGCATTCGGCGAGCCCGAAATCCGCCTGGTGCGAGCCCTCGCACCCGCCCCCGCCGAAGCGGGGCACTCGTGACGGCATCCGGCTTCACGGCCTCGGCCGCGCACCTGGTGGCCGAGGTGCCGGCCGGCCGTCCCGCGGGAAGCACCCCGCCGGCGGGAGTGGCGCTCGCCCTGCGCGCCCCGGGCGTCGAGCTCAGGGCGGCCGCGGGGCACCGGAACGTCGGCGCCGAGGGCCGGGCGCGCGCTCCGCTCACCGTCGACACCCGCCACGACATCGCGTCGGTCACCAAGATCGTGGGCACGACGACCGCGTTGCTCCGCCTGGTCTCCGAGGGGATCGTCGACCTCGACGACGAGGTGCGGCGTTACCTGCCCGGCTTCTCCGGCGGCGACAAGTCGGCCGTGACCGTGCGCCGGCTCTTGTCGCACCGGGCCGGGCTGTGGGAGTGGCAGCCGCTCTACCTCGCCGCGGGTGAGCCGGGCGACGCCCTCGAGTTCGTGCAGCGGCTGCCGCTTCGCTACCGGCCGGATTCCGGCCGGCACTATTCCGATCTCGGCTTCATGCTGCTCGGGGAGATCGTTTCCCGGGCCGCCGGGCAGCCCCTGCAGGATGCGGTGGCCACCCTCGTGACCGAGCCGCTCGGCCTGCACTCCACTCGATTCGCGCGCCCTGCCCCCGGCGAGGCGGCGACGAGCTCCTTCGGGGACCAGGCGGAGATGGCGATGGTTGACACCGGCATCCCGTACCCCGTGTCCCGGATCGACACCGGCAGCCCCTCCGCGGTGCCCTACGACAGCGCGGACTTCACCCGGTGGCGGCTGTCGCCGATAACCGGCGAGGTGAACGACGGCAACGCCTTCCACACGCTCGGCGGCGTATCCGGGCACGCCGGACTGTTCTCCACGCTGGACGACCTGATCACCTTCGCGGATGCACTGGCGAACTACGAGAGCCACGATGCGCTGTGGCGGCCCGACGTCGCCCGGGAGTTCTTCGCAGCCGGCCCGGACCACGGCCAGGCGCTGGGCTTCCGCCGGTACACGCTCGCGCTCGGCGGGGAACGAATCGACGTGCTCGGGCATCCCGGATTCGTCGGTTGCGCGGTCGGATTCGCGCCCGGCCGAGGCATTTCCCTCGCGCTGGCGAGCAACCGGCTCCTCACCCCCGGCATCCCCGTTCCCACCGAGCGGCTCTGGCAACGGGCGCTCGACGCGGCGGCCGCCGAACTGGACGGCCGGGCGACATGATCGACCGCGACGCCTCGCCTCCCCCCGGCTCCACACCGACTCCCCTCCCGCCCCGCACCGAAGAGGCCCCCATGGAAAACCCCACCCCCCTTCTGTCCATCCGCGATCTCTCCGTGGCGTTCCGCACCGGCGCGGGCCAGGTCCAGGCGGTCAGGAACGTGTCGATCGACGTCATGCCCGGGCAGACGCTCGCCGTCGTCGGGGAGTCGGGGTCGGGCAAGTCCACGACGGCCGCCGCAATCAACCGCCTGCTCCCCGACAACGGAATCGTCACCGGCGGTGAGGTGTGGTTCGGCGGGCAGGACCTGGCGCGCCTGAGCGAGCGGGAGATGCAGTCCGTACGCGGCGCGGGCATCGGGCTCGTGCCGCAGGACCCCATGTCCAACCTGAATCCGCTGATGCGCATCGGCGACCAGATCGCCGAGGCACTCGAGGTGCACGGAGTCGCCACGGGCCGAGCCGCGAAGGCGCAGGTGATCGAGCTGCTCGACATGGTCGGGATCCCCGACCCCGCTCGCCGGGTGAACCAGTACCCGCACGAATTCTCCGGCGGCATGCGCCAGCGGGCGCTCATCGCGATGGGCCTCGCCTGCCGGCCCCGGCTGCTGATCGCGGACGAGCCCACCTCGGCGCTGGACGTGACCGTGCAGCGCCGCATCCTGGACCAGCTGGACCAGCTGACCAGCGAGATGGGGACCTCCGTCTTCCTGATCACCCACGACCTTGCCCTCGCCGCCGAACGGGCGGACCGGATCGTCGTGATGTACCGCGGCGAAATCGTCGAAACCGGCGAGGCGGCCGAACTCCTCGACAACCCACAGCACGCCTACACGAAGGAGCTCCTGCGGGCGGCCCCAAGCCTCACCTCGATCAGCATGGTCGGGGCGCCGGCCGTGGCCACCTCGCCCCGGCCGGCAGCGCCGGCCGAGGCGCTGCCGACGATCGGCCGTCTCGTCGAGGTGCGCGACCTGACCCGGGTCTTCACTATCCGGTCGTCCGGCACGGGGGCCGCCACCGAGTTCACTGCCGTGGACCGGGTGAGTTTCGGCATCCCGCGGGGAGGCACCGTCTCGATCGTGGGCGAATCCGGCTCGGGCAAGTCCACGACGGCCAATCTCCTGCTCGCCCTGGAGGAGGCCACCTCCGGCAGCATCCTCTTCGACGGGGTGGATGTCGCGGCGATGGGCAAGCGTGAACTCTTCGCCTTCCGCCGCCGGGTGCAGCCGGTCTTCCAGAACCCCTACGCCTCGCTCGACCCGCGGTACACGGTCGAGCGCTCCATCGCCGAGCCGCTCCGGGTGCACAAGATCGGCTCGGCGGCGACCCGGCGTGAGGCCGTGGCCCGGCTGCTCGACCAGGTCGCGCTGCCGGCGGCGATGGGGCAGCGCCTGCCGCACGAGCTCTCCGGCGGCCAGCGCCAGCGCGTCGCCATCGCCAGGGCGCTCGCGCTCTCACCGGAGCTCGTCGTCCTCGACGAGGCCGTCTCGGCGCTCGATGTGCTCGTGCAGGCCCAGATCCTGGAGCTTCTGGCCTCGCTGCAGCGGGACTTGGGACTGAGCTACCTCTTCATCAGCCACGACCTCGCCGTCGTGCGAATGATCTCGCACGAGGTGCACGTCATGCAGGGCGGGCGGATCGTCGAGAGCGGCACGCCGGCCGAGATCTTCGAGAACCCGCAGTCCGGGTACACCCGGGAACTGCTCGCCGCGATCCCCGGGGCTCGTTTGGCCGGCTGACCCGCCCCGGCCCCCGTTCCACGCCCCCGCCACCCCTCGCCGAACTGTGAGTTTGGCACCTTCGCCGGGCGTGGGAAGGTGCCAAACTCACAGTTCGGCGAGTGGGTCAGGGGCGCGCGGGTGCGCCAGGGGCGCGGCGTGCGGCGCCCTGCGACGCCGGGAGGTCAGGTCACGAGGAGGACTACGGCGGCGACGACGGCGACGACCACGAGGATCGTGCGGAGGACGGGCGCGGACAGGCGGCGGCCGATGTGCGAGCCCAGCCAGCCACCTGTGGCGGCGCCGATGCCGATCAGGATCGCGATCTGCCAGTCGACGGTGCCGCTGGTGATGAAGATGATCGCCGAGACGAGGTTCGCGACCCCGGCCAGCACGTTCTTGGCGCCGTTGGCGCGGTGCATGTCGGTGGACCAGAGGATGCCGAGCAGCGCGAGCAGCACCACGCCCTGCGCCGCGCCGAAGTAGCCGCCGTACACGCCCGTGGCGAGCACCCCGAGCACGAGCCCGAGGGTGAGCGGCCGGGTATCCGTCCTGGTCAGCACCGAGGTCTCGGTCGGCATCGAGGTCTCGGTCGGCACCGAGCCGGCGGGAGCGGCCGGTGCCTTGCGCCGCACCCACCGGGCCACGCGCGGCTGGATGGCCGAGAGCACCGCGGCCAGAAGCAGCAGGAACGGCACGACGGCGGAGAAGACGTCCCCGGGGAGCACGAGCAGCAGCAGCCCGCCGCTGATGCCGCCGATGGCGGAGAACAGCGCCATCCAGGCGACCGGGCGCCACTGGGAGGCCAGCTCGCGACGGTAACCGTAGGCGCCGGCGACCGACCCGGGGATCAGGCCGACGGTGTTCGACACGTTCGCGGTGATCGGCGGAACACCCAGCGCCAGCAGCACCGGGAAGGTGATCAGCGTGCCGGCGCCGGCCACCACGTTGATGATGCCCGCGGCGATCCCGGCGACCAGGATGATCGCGCTTTCGAGCAGGGTCATGCGTGAGGCGCCGGTGTCGAGGCAGGGGCAGGGTCCGTGGCAGCGGCCGGCGACGCGGCAGTCGCGCCGAGGGTCCCGTCGACGAGCTTCACGATCGCGGAGCAGTCCCGGGCTCCCTCGCCCGCGTCGATCAGCCGCTGCATCAGCTGCTGCACGTGCTCGCCGATCTCGAGCGGGGTGTGGGTGGCCTTCGCCGCGGCGATGGCCAGATTGATGTCCTTGTTGGCCAGTTCGGCCGTGAACGTGGGCGCGAAGTCGCGGTTGGCCGCCGACGACGGCACCACCCCGGCGACGGGATACCAGGTGCGCAGCGCCCAGCTGTCCCCGGAGGACACAGAGGCGATGTCCCAGAACACCTGCTTGTCGAGCCCGAGGCGATCGGCGAGCACGGCGCCCTCCGCGGCCCCGGCGAGGTTGATGAACAGCATCAGGTTGTTGCAGATCTTGGCGGCCTGGCCGGTGGTCGCCGCCCCGGTCGGGATGATGTTGGCCGACATCGGTTCGATGAACACGCTCGCCGCGGCAACGGATGCGGCATCGCCGCCGACCATGAACGTGAGAGTGCCGGCCTCCGCGCCGCTGATCCCGCCCGACACCGGGGCGTCCACGAACCGGAACCCGGCCGCGGCGGCCGCATCGTGCAGCTTCTGGGCGGAGTCCATGTCGATGGTGGAGGAGTCCACGAGCAGGGTGCCCGGCGCGGCCGATTCGAGCACGCCGCCCTCGCCCAGGTACACGGCGAGAGCGTGCTCGCCCCTGGGGAGCATCGTGAACACCACGTCGGCGCCGGCGACGGCATCCGCGATGCTCGTGGCCGGGGTGACTCCGGATGCCCCGGCGGCAGTGAGCGCGGCGGGGCTGAGGTCGAACCCACGCACGGCGTGCCCGGCCTTCACCAGGTTTGCGGTCATCGGGCCGCCCATGTTCCCGAGGCCGATCCATCCGATTGTTGCCATGACGCAAGCTCCTTCGCTCGGGCCGTGACACCCAGTCGTTCCCACCGGTTGTTCTGCAGATCGTTCGCGCCCCGGTCAGGGCGCCACCTTGTCCAGCCTAGGTGCGCGGGCGCGCCCAGGGGTCTCGTCAGCGGGACGAGACAGTGGTGAACGATGCGATCGCCGCATCCAAACGGTCGAAGAGGTAGTGCCGGCGCGGCGCCTCGATATTCATGACCTCGAAACTTAAACCGCGCTGCCGGATGTAGCCGAGCACCTTTTTGGGTGACCGTTCGTCTCGGCGCCGGTCGCCCACGCGCCACTCGTGGTCGGACAGATGACGCACCTCGAGGTGTTCTGCCGCGCATGGCTCATGATCGTGATTCGACACTGAATCTCCTTCTGGTTGATCGGTGTGGTGCACCCGGCCGCTCTCCTGGTCGACCCGGTCCCTGCCGAACATGGCTTCAACGGTACTGCTCCCGGCTGCGCGAATGCTGCAGGGAGGGGCCGTTGCCGGTGAATCGCAGGCGCGTGGGAGTGCGCGCCCGGCGCGTCGTGGGCGCCGGATCGGTGCGCGCGCCGGGTCAGGGCCGGGTGGCGCCCAGCTCGGCGATGACGCCGCGTACCAGGGCGGCGTCGGTGACCAGCCCGCCGTCACCGCGCGGGCCGGGGACCTGGGCGCGCAGGTGCACCTCCGTGACCCCGGTGTCCGCGACGAGCCGGGCGACATTTGCCACGCGCACCGAGCCGCCGGCCAGGATGACCGGACCCCCGGGCTCCCTCGCCACCAGCTCGCGCAGCACCGGGGCCCCCTCCGGGGCGGTGGCCGCGCCCCCGGAGGTGAGAATGCGCACCACGCCGAGCCCGGTGAGCGCGTCGTGCGCGGCGAACAGGTCGCGGGCCGCGTCGAAGGCCTTGTGGCAGGTCGCCGGCACCCCCTCCGCGGCGGCGATCAGCTCCCGCATCGCCGGGATGTCGATGCCGCCGGCCTCGGTCAGCACGCCGAAGACCAGCCCGACCGGAACGGGCGCCTGGGTGGCGAGGTCCCGCACGGCGCGAACATCCGCGAGCATCACCGACAGTTCGCTCGCCGAGTGCACGAAGTCGCCGCCCCGCGGCCGAATCATCACCTGCACGCCGAGGGTCGTCACCGACTCGAGCACCCGGGCGATGAGGCCGAAACTGGGCGTTGTCCCGCCCTCGGCGAGGTTTGCGCAGAGTTCCACCCGGTCGGCGCCGGCGCTTTCGGCCGCGAGGGTGCCGGCCAGGTCGTCCACGCAGATTTCGACGAGCGTCATCGTGTCGGCACGCCTGGTCAGTGCAGCCGGCGGCCGGCCGCGAACACGGCGTCGACCTCGAAGCCGTCGCCGAGCAGCACGGCGTCGGCCGCGTAACCGGGGGCGAGCCGCCCGAGGTCGTGCGCGCGCCCGATGGCCCGGGCCGGGGTCTCGGTCAGGGCGGTCACCGCGTCCTCCAGGGTGACTCCCACCTCGGTCACGGCCCGTCGCAGCGCAGCATCGAGGGTGAGCGTGGACCCCGCGATCGAGCCGCCCCGGTCGGCCCGGGCGACGCCGTCGGTGACGGTCACGGCGAGCGTGCCGAGCCGGTACCGGCCGTCGGACGACCCCGCCGCGGCCATGGCGTCGGTGATCAGCGCGATCCGCCCGGGCGCGCCGGCGAAGGCGAGCCGCACGACCTCGGGATGCACGTGCACCCCGTCGTTGATCACCTCGAGGGTCACCTGCGGCGATCGGGTCGCCGCTGCGACCGGGCCGGGAGCCCGGTGGTGGATGCCGCGCATTCCGTTGAAGGCATGGGTCAGGATCGACGCGCCGCTGTCGAACGCGGCCATCGCCTCCCTGTAGTCCGCGGCGCTGTGCCCGACCGCAACGGCGATTCCGGCGCCGACAAGGGTGCGGATCGCGGCGGTCGCGCCGGGCAGTTCGGGGGCGATCGTGACCTGGCGGATGTGCCCGCGCCCGGCCTCGAGCAGCCGGTCGATCGACTGCGGGTCCGGCGCGCGCAGCAGGGCGGGATCGTGCGCTCCCCGGAAGGCGTCGTCGAGGAACGGCCCCTCGAGGTGAGCGCCGAGAACGAGCGGATTCCGTTCGGTCTCGTCGGCGATCACGGCGAGCCTCGACTCGAGGTCGGCCTGGCTCGCCGTCACGAGCGACAAAACGATCCGGGTGGTGCCATGACGGTGGTGCAGGCCGAGCGCGGTCTCAATCGCCTCCGCGCCATCCTCGAACGACGCCCCGCCCCCGCCGTGGCAGTGGATGTCGATGAAGCCGGGGGTGAGCAGGCGGCCGCGGGCATCCGTGGTCGATGCCGGGTCGATGCCGAGCGCGCGCCAGGCGGTGCCGGTGCCGACGGCGGCGACGGTGTCGCCCTCGAAGGAGACCCAGGCGTCGGCGGTGGTGCTGCCGCCGGAGACCAGACGGGCCGAATGGATGATGTGGGCGCTCACGCGACGATCACCTCGAGGCCGCGGTCGGTGAACGCGGCGACCTGCTCGGGCGTGATGCCGGCGTCGGTGATCAGCGTGCTGAAGATCCCGAGGTCGCCGAGCGTCGCGAAGACGGTGCGGCCGATCTTGCTGGAGTCGGCGACGATGACGGCCCGGGTGGCCCGGCGCGCCATCAGCGAGTTGACCGCGGCCTCCCGCTCGTCGTGCACGGTTGCCCCGACGGCCGGATCGATGCCGTTGACGCCGATGAAGGCGATATCCATGGTGACCTGCTGGAGCACGACGTCTGAGTACGGCCCGACCAGCTCGTAGGAGCGGGAGTGCACCACGCCGCCGGTGACGACCGTCTTCACCTGCGGGCGCATGGCCATTTGGGCGGCGATGTTCAGGGCGTTGGTGACGATCGTGAGGTTGGCGTTCGGGGAGGCCTCCATGATGTCGGCGCGGGCGCCGAGCACGCTCGCGATCGCCGTGCTCGTCGTGCCCCCGCACAGGCCGACGACGTCGCCGGGGGAGACGAGCGCGCTGGCGGCCAGGGCGATCTGCTGCTTCTCGGGCGCGTGCTGCTCTTTCTTGTACCGGAGGGGGAGGTCATAGGCGACGGTCTGCCCGATCGCGCCGCCCCTGGTGCGGGTGAGCAGCTGCTGGGCGGCCAGCGTGTCGAGGTCGCGGCGGGCCGTTGCGGCCGAGACGTCGAGCTGGGTGATGATGTCGTCGACCTCGAGCTGGCCGGATTCGGCGAGCAGGGCCAGCACGGCGTTGAGTCGCTCGGCGCGGTTCATGGGTTCCTGTTCTTCCTCATGGCTTCTGTAAATCTATCGCCGTTGAGAGCGAGAACAGCCGCAGCATCCTTGCCGCCTCGCCGGTGAGGGCCGCGCGACCGGCCGCGACGTACTTCCGCGAGTCGACAACGGTCGGATTGGCGCCCAGGTAGTCGCGGATCGCGGCGGTGAAGAAGCCGTTGAGATGGGTCGACACGTTGATCTTCGTCATGCCGGCCGAGATCGCGCCGACGATCTGCTCGTCGGAGACACCGGATGACCCGTGCAGCACGAGCGGCACGGCAACGGCGGCGTGCAGCCGGGCGATGAGTTCGAGGTCCAGCGCGGCCACGCGGCTGGTCATCGCGTGGGACGACCCGACGGCCACGGCGAGGGCGTCGACATTGGTGGCCCGCACGAAAGCGACGGCCTCGTGCGGATCGGTGCGCACCCCGGGCGCGTGGGCGCCGCCCTTGCCGCCGATCGTGCCCAGCTCGGCTTCCACGTACACGCCGCGCGCGTGGGCGTAGGCGACCACGCGGGCCGTGCTGGCCACATTCTCGTCGTAGTCCAGGTGCGCCCCGTCGTACATGACCGAACCGAAGCCGAGGTCCACGGCCAGGCAGGCGAGCGCTTCGTCCTCGGCGTGATCGAGGTGCACGGCCACGGGCACCGCCGCGGCGCGCGCGATCGCCAGGGTGGCCTCCGCAATCGGCCTCAGCCCGCCGTGGTAGCTCGCGCAGTTCTGCGAGATCTGCAGGATGACGGGGAGAGCTGCCTGTTCGGCCGCGGCCACGAGCGCCTCGGCCGTCTCCAGGTGGATGACGTTGAAGGCGCCGATCCCGGTGCCGCCGGTCGCGGCGGAGCGCATCAGCTCTCGGGTGGGGGTGAGGGTCATCGGGGTCCTTCGATCGGGATATCGCCGGCTGGGAGTTCGGCGATCTGGAAGTCGGCTGGGAGTTCGTCGACCTGGATTTCATCGGCCAGCGCGGCGTGGTCGGGGGAGATTTCGCCGGCCAGGGGCATGAGCACGGCCGCGGCCGACCACGCGGTGGCCCGGCGGATGATCTGGGCCGGGTCGGTGAGTCCGGTGGCCAGGCAGAACGCGATGGCCGCAACGGCCGCGTCGCCGGCCCCGGTCGGGTTGCCCGGCAGCACGCGGGGCAGCCGCGCTCGCCAGAGCCGGCCGGGTTCGGCGGCCGTCATCAGCAGCATGCCCTCTTCGCCGAGCGAGACGAGGACCATCCCGGCGCCGTGCTCGAGCAGCATCCGCGCGCCGCGCACCGGGTCGGGCTCGCCGGTGGCCTCGGCCAGTTCCTGCCGGTTCGGCTTGAGCGCGGTCGCCCCGGCCCGGGCCGAGGCGAGGAGCGCGGGGCCGGACGTGTCGATCACGCTTGGCAGGCCGCGGGCGCTCGCCAGGGCCACGAGGTTCGGCAAGAAGTCGACGTCGGCGCCCGGGGGGAGGCTGCCGGAGCAGACCAGGCAGGTGGCGCCCGGAAGCGCCGCCGCGGTGGCGTCGGCCAGGGCCAGCCATTCGGCCGGGGTATGGTTCTCGCCGTACTCGTTGAGGATCGTGGTGCGGCCCTGTCCCTCGTCGACGAGGGCGACCGAGCGGCGGGTGGGCGCGAGCACGGGGACGAGACGGTGCTGGAGCCCGGAGGCCCGGAGCTCCGCGGCGAACTCCTCGCCGGAGGCGGCCCCGGCCGGGGAGACGGCCAACACGGGGTGGCCCTGCTGGTGCAGCACCCGGGCGACGTTCAGGCCCTTCCCGCCGGCGCGCACGGCGGCCGCCGGCACGCGATGCGTTTCGCCGGGGGTGAGCGTGGAGAGGCGGTAGGTGAGGTCGAGGGCCGGATTGGGCGTGACCGTGACGATCATGACGCCTGCCCCGAGCGGTCGGCCGCGGCCCGGGCGCGCAGGGCGGCGCCGATGAGTCCGGCGTTCTCGCCGATCAGGGCCGGCAACACCAGGGGCCGGCGGTGGAAGCTGAGCAGCGCGTCGACCCGTTCGCGGAGGGGGACGAACAGGGCGTCGCCGGCCTCGGCGAGCCCGCCGCCGATGACGACGGCCTCCGGGGCCAGGATCGCGGTGACCTGGGCGATGCCGAGCGCGAGCGCGTCGATGGCCTCGTTCCAGATCCTGCGGGCGGCGGGATCGCCGGTCGAGGCCAGCGCCAGCACCTCCCGGGCTCCGACCGGCTCCTGGCCGGTCGCCTCGGCGTAGCGCCGGCTGATGGCGCCGGCCGAGCCAACGGTTTCGAGGCATCCGCGTGCCCCGCAGGCACACCGTGCGCCCCGGGGGTCGACGATCGAGTGCCCGAGCTCGCCGGCGTAACCGCCGGCGACGTGGGCCCGGCCGTTGACGACGAGGGACGCGGCGATGCCCGTGCCGACGATGATCACGACGACCGTGCCGAACCCGCGGGCGGCGCCGAGCTGGAATTCGGCTTCGCCGGCGGCGCGCACGTCGTGGGAGAACGACGCGGGCAGGTGCAGCCGATCCTCCAGCAGCCGCCGGAACGGCACGTCGTTCCAGTCCAGGTTCACGGACTCTCGCACGATTCCCTGGTCGTCGTCGACGACGCCCGGCGCGATCAGGCCGATGCCGGCCGGCCGCACGTGCGGAAAGGTGTGCGCGAACTCGGCCAGGAGCTCCTCGACACGCTCGAGCACGGCCTCGGCGGTCTCGGCGCCGCGGTGCGGCGTGGGCGTGCGGCGCAGACCGAGCATCCGCCCGGACGAGTCGAACAGCGCGGCCTTCATGTCCGTGCCGCCCACGTCGAACGCGGCGACGGCCGTTCCGGGGCCGAGCGGCTGCGGCCGGTCAGCCTGCTGCGGCCGGTGAGGAGAGGGGATCAGAGTCACGAGTCGAGAATGACAGATCGGGTCAGGTTGCGGGGGAGGTCGGGGTTGAGTCCCCTGGCCCGGGCGAGGAGCAGGGCGAGCCTGTGCACCCGCACGAGTTCGGCCATCGGATCGAGCGCGCTGGACACATACCGCGCGCCGGTGTGCGCCACATCCTGCACCAGGCCGGTGGGCGGCGTCCCCAGCATCCAGACCACACGATTCGGGGCCGCGATGCTGATCGGACCGTGGCGGTATTCCATCGCCGGGTAGGACTCGGTCCAGGACTGTGTCGCTTCCCGCATCTTCAGGGCGGCCTCGTGCGCCAGGCCGACGCTCCAGCCGCGACCGAGGAACGTGTACTGCTCCGCGTTGACCAGGGCGTCGTCCAGGTCGTCGGCGATGGCCAGTTCCGCGTCGGCGATGGCGCCGCTGAGGTCTTCGCCCAGGGAGGACCGCATCAGCGCCAGGGCGGTCGTGGCGAAACGCGTCTGCACGACCGACTGCTCGTCGGCGAACGGCAGCGCGATGACCTCGTCCACCTCGTCGACGAGCGGCGAGGAGGTGTCGCCGACGATGCCGATGATGGGCGCCGCGCCGCGGTGGGCGCGCACCAGCTCGAGCACTTCCGTGGTCGTTCCGGACCGGGTCAGGGCGATGATGGCGTCGTAGTCCCGGTTGACGAAGGCCTCGGATGCCGCGAACGCATCGGTCACACCCTGGCCGCCGGACTCCCGCAGGGCCGCGTAGGACTGGGCCATGAACCAGGAGGTGCCGCAGCCCACGACGGCGACCCGGAGGCCCGGTGCGGGCAGCAACGCCTGCTCGCGCGTCATCCCGGCTGCACGCGCCCAGGTCTCGGGCTGTGAGGCCAGTTCGACGGCCATGTGTTCGGCGGTCGCGGTCATCGGGACTCCTCGAGGATTGCGGAACGACGTGATTTGTGATCGGTAATGACTACAAACTTCCACTAATAATCACTAAAAGTCTATTCTTGATTATTAACGACGTGTAACGATCACAAAACATGGATTGATTTGCCCGGCCAAAACCGACAGGCTGTGGCTACTTCTGAATGATAATGACTCATCAGTCGAATAAACGCTCACTATCAATCACAAACGGTTAGGAACTCACCACGATGAAGAAGTCTCTGCGTATGGGAGGAATCGTCGCCACTGCGGCGCTGGCGGCAGTGTCGCTCGCGGGCTGTGGCTTCGGCGGCGGCACGGCATCCGATGGAGCCGACGGAAAAGCCACCACCCTGAACCTGCTGGTCCCCAGCTACTCCGACAACACCCAGGGCCTGTGGGAAACCGTCATCAAGGACTTCGAAGCGGCCAACAAGGACATCACGGTCGAGCTCGAGGTGCAGTCCTGGGACAACCTCAACGACGTCGTCACCACGAAGGTGCAGGGCAACAAGGCCCCCGACATCATGAACGGCGGCCCCTTCGCCGGATTCGCGGCCGATGAGCTGCTCTACCCGATCGAAGACGTCGTCTCGGCCGACACCCTCGGCGACTTCCAGGACTCGTTCGTCGAGAGCGCATCGGTGGACGGCGTGCAGTACGGAGCACCGCTGCTCGCGTCGGCGCGCGCCCTGTTCGTCAACGAAGACCTGCTGGCCCAGGCCGGCGTCACGAAGGTTCCCGCAACGTGGGACGAGCTGCTCGCCGCGGCAACGAAGGTGTCCAAGATCGGCGGAGGGGTGGCCGGCTACGGACTCCCGCTCGGCTCTGAAGAGGCCCAGGCCGAGAGCGCAATATGGTTCTACGGCGCAGGCGGCGGCTTCGGTGACGCGACGGAGATCACCGTCGACACCCCGGAGAACCTCAAGGGCGCAGAGTTCATCCAGAAGATGGTTGAAGCCGGCGCAACCCAGCCGGATGCCGGCGCGACCGACCGCAGCCCGCTGATGGACGTCTTCGTGCAGGGCAAGATCGGCATGATCATCGGCCTCCCGCCCACCGTGGGCCAGATCGCCGACGGAAACCCGGAGATGAAGTACTCGGTCAACCCGATCCCGACGATGGACGGCAAGCCGTTCACCCTCGGTGTGGCTGACCACCTGATGGCCTTCCAGAATGACGGCAAGAAGCAGGCCGCCATCACGAAGTTCCTCGACTTCTTCTACTCGGCAGACCAGTATGTTCCGTGGGTCACGGCCGAGAAGTTCCTCCCCACCACGAAGTCGGGCTCGTCCGCCATGGACAGCAACGAGGATCTCCTTCCGTTCCTCGAGATGCTGCCGGACGCGCAGTTCTACCCGAGCACCAACCCGAAGTGGGATGCGACGAACGCGGCCTTCAAGAGCCTCGTCGGCCAGCTCGCCCAGGGTAAGGATGCCCAGGCGGTGCTGTCGGAGATCCAGGCCAAGGCCGACGCCGGCTAAGCAGTCCCGCACAACGCACCACGCACAACGCATTGCACGACGACGAACGAATACCGGTGACTGACGAAATGACCCCTGACGACATGACTCAGAGCATTCACGAAACACCGGTCCCCACGGGGGCGGCCACCGGCCGTCCCCGCGCGGGGGTCGTGCGAGCACGTGCGGCGGCGGGAACCCGCCTCACCGACCTTTTCTCCGCGCTGCCCTGGATCGGGCCGGCGCTCATCCTGATCTTCGGCGTCGTGCTGTTCCCGGCCGTCGTGATGATCTACAACTCCACCCGCGACATCAGCCTGAGCGGCGTCGACAAGGGCTCGGTGGGTTTCGAGAACTACGAGACCCTGTTCGCCTTCGCGCCGCTCGGCGGGATCATGGTGCGCACCGTGATCTGGGTCTTCGCCGTCGTGACGATCGCCGTGCTCGCCTCCCTCGCGCTCGCCCAGTTCCTCAACAAGGCGTTCCCCGGCCGCCAGATCGTTCGCATGGCCGTGCTCATCCCCTGGGCCGCGAGCGTCGTGATGACCACCCTCGTCGTGTACTACGGGCTCGAGGGGTACATCGGCATCATCAACAAGTTCCTGGTCGACATCAACCTGATCGACGCGCCCTACGGCTGGACCAAGAACGCGACCAGCGCGTTCGTCTGGTCGATCGGCATCGCGGTCTTCGTCTCCCTCCCGTTCACGACCTATACGATCCTCGCCGGCCTGGCAACGGTGCCGGCCGACGTGCTCGAGGCCGCGAAGATGGACGGGGCCGGACGCATCCGCACCTACGTCGCCATTGTGCTGCCGCAGCTGCGCGGGGCGCTGTCGGTGGCGGTTCTCATCAACATCATCAATGTCTTCAACTCGCTGCCGATCCTGAAGATCATGACGGGGTCGATCCCCGGCTACGACGCAGACACCGTGATGACCATGATCTTCAAGTACATCCAGAACGAGCACAAGATCGACGTCGCCAGCGCACTCAGCGTGATCGCGTTCCTCATCGTCATCGTGATCGTCGCGATCTACGTGAAGCTCGTCAAGCCCATGAAGGAGCTGTGATTGTGACCGTCATCGCGCAGGCGCCGAATGGCGCCCGGAGGCGCCGGTTCACGGCCGACCAGGTTCCGCTTCGGACCATGCTGCTCAGGATGCTCGCCGGGGCCGTGGTCCTGGCCATCTTCGTCATCCCGTACCTGATCATGTTCTTCGGCTCGGTGAAGTCCAAGAGCGAGATCCGATCCGTGAACCCCACCTACTTCCCCACCGCGTGGCGCTGGGAGAACTACCTCACCATGTGGTCGACGCCCGAGACGCCGCTCGTGCAGAACCTCGTCTCGACCATCATCATCGCCGTCTTCGCGACGCTGTTGGTGCTGCTGGTGGCCCTCCCGGCCGCGTACTACACGGCCCGGTTCCACTTCCCGGGGCGGATGGTGTTCATGTTCCTGGTCATCGTCACGCAGATGCTGCAGCCGGCCGTGCTCACCTCCGGGCTCTTCCGCCAATTCAGTTTCTTCGGCATCTCCGACACCTGGCTGGCGATGATCCTGATCAACGCCGCGTTCAACCTCTCCTTCGCCGTGTGGATCATGCACAGCTTCTTCGCCGGGGTGCCGAAGGAGATCGACGAAGCGGCCCAGATCGACGGGGCAGGGCGCCTCGCGGTGCTCTTCAGGATCAACCTGCCGCTCGTCTGGCCCGGCATCGTGACCGCGATCGTGTTCACCTTCGTCGCCTGCTGGAACGAGTTCGCGGCGAGCCTGGTGATCATGTCGACCGCGGGCAACCAGCCCCTGGCCGTGGCGCTGACCAAGTTCGTGGGTCAGTACGAAACCAGCTGGCACTACGTCTTCGGCGTGTCCGTCGTGGCGATCATCCCCGTCGTCGTGCTGTTCATGCTGATCGAGAAGCGGCTGATCGGCGGCCTCACCGCGGGCAGCGTCAAGTAGCCGCCGACGTAGACTTGTCGGAGTCGACCTGCAAGGAGCCATCGTGAGCGACGCCTCGCCAGACGTCCCCACCCAGCGGGGCTGGTACGCCGATCCCGCCGGCCTGCCCCAGAAGCGGTGGTGGGACGGCGACCAGTGGACCGAACACCTGCACGATCCCGAGCGGAACGCCTACGGGATCGACGGCGCGGCGGCGGGGGCGCAGGCATCCGTCTTCAACAACTACATCTGGGCCATCGCCCTGTTGCCCGTGGTGTCGTTCCTGGCGCTCACCTCCGCCGAGGCGTCGTCGCCCCTGCTGGGCTGGGGCATCGCGATCGGCAGCGTCGTGCTGGCCTACCTCGACCACCGGCAGCTGCTGCGCGACGGCCTGGACCGGCCGTTCCACTGGGCCTGGGCGATCCTCTCACCCGGGGCCTACGTGGTGGGGCGCTCGGTGACCGTGCGGCGCCTGACCGGCGCCAGCCTCGCGCCGATGTGGGTCTGGGTGGCCATCATGCTCGTCTACGTGCTCACCGTCCTCGGCAAGGCGGACGGGGCCGCCGCCGCGGTCGCCGCCGCCGCTGCGCTCGGCGGGACGGCTGCGCTGGGCGGCTGACCCCCCGCCACCCCGCGGCCCCGCGGCCCCGCCACCCGCGGCCCCGGATGCGCCGACTTTGCCTGTTCCGGTCGAGTTTGCCTGGTGTGCGGGGGCAACTCGACCGCAACCGTCGATCTCGGCGCGGGATCCGCCGAGTGTCGCCGTTCCTGCCGAGAGTCCCCGTTGCACCGGCGATTCTCGGCACAATCGGCGACTCTCGCCCACTCTCGCCCCCTCCCGCCGAGTTCCGATCGGTTCGACGTTGGCGCGGGGCCGAGCGTGCACCAAGGATGCGCCGGTCAGTCGACGCTGATGCGGGCGAGGAGCAGCTCGGCGATCGCGCGGTAACCGCGGTCGTTCGGGTGGAAGTTGTCGCTGGTTCCGCCGAAGACGTCCCGTCCGGCCGGTCCGCGGTTGGCCTCCACCGGGTAGAGCCCGTACAGGCTGACGAACGCGCCGCCGCGCTCGCCGCATTCGTCCTCGATGACCGCATTGTAGGCATCCGAGCCGTCGACCCCGCCCTCGCTGCCCCAGGTGCCGACGCAGAGCAGCGGCACGGCCGGCGACTCGTGACGGATGCGGTCCAGAAGCGCACCGTAGACCGTCTCGAACCGGGGAAGCGGCGTCTTCTCGACCACGTCGTTCGTGCCGAGCTCGATGATCGCCAGGTCGAGGTTGGCCGGCGCGTTCAGGATGCCGGACACCACGCCCGTGTCGGCGCCGGCCCTGTTCGCCCGAAGTTCGGTGACCGGCCCGCCCGCGGACAGCGCATCGACCATCAGCGGCCGGTACCCGAGGTCCTGGTCCTCGGCCGACAGCCCGTACGTGATCGAGTCCCCGGCGAACAGCACCCGCAGTGACCCCTCCGCCGGACGGGTGACGCGCACGGTTTCGTTCTCCGGATCCGCGCCGAGGGTGAGCGTCGAGGCAACGACGCCGATGGCTGCGAGGCCGACGAGGCCGACGATCAGGCCGAGGGCGATCCGTCGGGACCGGCCGTGGGATGCTCCGTCGGACGAGCCGCGGGATGCTCCGTCGGACGAGCCGCGGGATGGGCGAAACCGGACGCGAAACCAGCGGAAAACCGTGGAGGCGAGGGTCGAACCGGCTGACGGCATCCGACGATTCTAACAAAAACGGGTCACGTCCCGCTGAGTGGATGCTCCTATTGCTGTCAAGCGACTTTTGCGCCGGATTGGGTTTGTCGAGTCGAGCCATGTGTTGAAGGCGGTTTCTAGGTCGGTGTCCGCGCGTTGTCCTATCTCGAGTCGGCGTAGGCGTTGGTAGGGGACGTTGAGCTGTTTGGCCGCCTCAGTGAGGACGATGCCGAGGGTTTGACGGCGTTGTCGAAGCCGGGGTCCGATGGGCAGCGCGATCGTGGGATTCTGGGTGAGCAACGCGAATATTTCGTTGGCGACGTGGCGTTTGAGGCAGCGGACGATGTCGCGGTCGGAGAGGCCTTCGGCGGTGCGTCGGGTGATGTATGCCATGGTTCGGGGTTCCTTGTGACGTTTGCGCAGCAGCACGATGCGGTGCAAGGCGGCGTTGGCTTGCCGGTCACCACCGCGCGAGAGACGGAAGCGCTGCCGTGTTGGAGGACGCCGGTATGGGCGCGACGCCGCAGAGGGCGGCGAACTGAGCCTTGGTGGCGATTCGATCTGGATTGTGACCGGCAGTGGCGAGCAGGTGCGCGGCAACAAACGGGCCGACTCCGCTTGCGGCCATGAGAGCCGGGTTCTGACGACTGGCAAGCAGGCCGAGTTGGTGATCGATATGGGCAATGTCTGCCGTCAACGCCTGATGGCGTTGCGCGAGCCGTTTCGCTGAAGCCCGAACTACCAGCTGCGGGGTGGTGCCCTGCGTGGGGCGGGTGTGCGCGAGAGTGATTGCAAGTTTGTCGCCGTCAAAGCGACGATAATCCTGCCGGACGGCCTCGGGCGCGCTGACCAACAGACAGTGGATCTGATTGATGCTCGCGGTGCGGGCCTTGGTGGCTGAGGAGCGTTCCGCGAGCAAGATCCGCATCGATTCAACGTCACCGTCGCGTTGTTTCGGGGTCGCTAGCCGGTTGCGTCCCCGTGAGTGGTGTGGTTTCCCGCTGTTGAGCGTTGCTCCGTCAACGTAAAGAGCCACCGTGGGATGGTCAGTGAGTACCGACTAAAGCAACTCACGAA